>URDW01000017.1 GCA_900546735.1 uncultured Oscillospiraceae bacterium | reverse complement strand
GATCTACACCTATTAAGTCGTCGGCAGCGTCAGATGTGTATAAGAGACAGGCCACTGCCATTTTGGGTTTTGCTGTGATCATTCTGATCATGAAAGGCAGCGACAAAGCAGAAGCCGTTTCTGCAAAAGCGCAGTCACAACCGTCTGAAGAATAAGCGAAAAACAAAAGCCTGCACACCACAAAAACGTGGAACGTGCAGGCTTTTTCCATACTTATGCTATTTGCTATTTCTCCGGGGCTGAAAATTTGATCTGCAGGGCAGCAGACGGAAATGACAGGCTCTGCAGTGTGCCGTCCTGCGCCTGCACCAGTGTAAAACGGCCAAGATTGGTTTTGCCGTAAAATGCGTACCCCGTCTCCGTTTTGCTGGCATTTGGCTGCTGTGAGGATGCAAGCGCGTCAAAGGCACGGTAAACGGCCAGACAGGCGTTGTTTTGATTGACCTTGTCAAAATCCATGGACTGATCGATTTTGTCGTAAGAGACGGCGAAGCCGCTGCCGCTGCAGCGCATGACCATGCCGGCAGAAGCCGTGTCTGACACGGTGACACTGACCGCGCCGTCCTGCGTTCGGCAAATTTCGCAGGAGTAAGAAAAACCGCCCGTTTCCACAATGGCTTTTTGTACAAAAGCCGTTGTCAAAACGGGCGTATGTGTTTGTATTGTACAGGCGCCAAGCAGCGCGGGCAAGAGGCAGAAAAAGCCAAAGAGAACTCTTTTCATCCAAGCACTTCTTTACTCAAATTCTGACATCAGTGCCCCCAAAAGCTGTGCCATATCGGAAACCGTCATGCCGCGCTGCGAAAGCTCGCGCGCCGTAATATCGCCGCAAAGGCCATGGATATAGACTGCGGCCTGCGCCGCCGCGAACAGGTCCATCTTCTGCGCGGCAAACGCGCCGATCATACCGGCAAGCAGATCACCCATACCGGCCTTTGCCATGCCGGGGTTGCCGGTCATGTTTATGTAGACGCGCTCCCCGTCCGTAACGACTGTATTAGCCCCCTTGAGCACAACGACGGCGCCGGTCTTTTGCGCCATGCGCTTGGCCGTGCCGATGCGGTCAGCCTGCACCTCAGCAATGCTGATGCCGGCCAGCCGCGCCATTTCGCCCGGGTGCGGCGTGAGCACAAAGGGCGTACTGATGTGTTCAAGTAAATCTATGCCGGCGGACAAGATGTTTATGCCGTCTGCATCTAAAATGACAGGACATTTTGCATCTTTGAGCACCGTGCTGACAATGACCTGCGTGTCTTCGTTGATATCCAGTCCGCAGCCGAGCACAATGCTGTCGGCCCAGTCCAGCGTCTGTTCCAGCGCATTGATGCAGCCGATGGACAGCGTTTTGTGCTCATTTTCCGACAGCGGAAGCATAAGCGCCTCAGGCAGATTCGCAGCATAGGCCGGATAGCAGCTTTTTGGAAAAGCGCACTTCAAAAGGCCAACGCCGCTGCGCAGCGCGCCGCGGGCACACAAAATGCCCGCGCCGGTCATGTTGCGGCTGGAACAGATGTTCAGCTGGTGGCCGAACGTGCCCTTATTGGCATTTTTGGAACGCGGCCGGAAAAGCCGGCGAATATCGCGCGAAGAGGAAGCAAAAGCATAATCACCGCTGTAGCAGTCCTGCGGAATACCGATATCCACCACCCGCACCTCGCCGCAAAAGGCATTGCCGGGCGGCAGCACATGGCCGTATTTCAGCGTAGAAACAGCCACGGTAAGATCAGCCTGTACACAGATGTGGCCGACGCTGCCGTCGTCTGCATTGACACCACTTGGAATGTCAACAGCCACGACCTTGGCGCGGCTGTCATTCACAAGCTGGAATGCACGGTCAAACGGCGGGCGCGCCTCGCCGTGAAAGCCGATGCCGAATATGCAGTCCACAATAAAATCCGCGTCGATCGAATCGATGCTTTCCAGCTGTTTGACCTGCACTTCCTCGCCCATCGCCTGAAAATACTGCAGCGGTTCAGCGATCATAGGGGCTTTGTCGGCCAAAATGACCGTGACGCTGCAGCCGCACTTTTCGTGCAGCAGACGCGCCATGACAAACCCGTCGCCTGCGTTTTTGCCGTTGCCGCACACAACGGCCACAACGGCCTTTTCAAGCGCTTTGCCGTACTTTTTCTGCATGGCATGAAAGCACTGCGTGCCGGCGGCAAGCATCAGCTGCGCTTCTGTAGAATATTTTTCAAAGGCAACCGCTTCTGCCTCTCTGGTCTGCTGTGCCGTTAAAATACGCACAAAACCATCTCCTACTCTTCAACGATCACAGCCGCCACGGCGAAACCGCCGTCGTGGCTGATGGAAAGATCTGTATTCGGCTTGTCCTTAAAATAGGGGCGACCGCTTTCCCGGTGCAGCACTTCAAGCGCGGTCAGCGGCAGCTTGATGCCGCTGCCGACCGCTTTAAAATACGCTTCTTTTGCCGCAAAAATGCCGGCCAGACTTTCTGCCGTTTTGCCGTGGGCAAGCTCCTTTTCCGTAAACACACGGTGCAGAAAATGCGTGTTTTGCATCTGCTTTTCCATGCGGGAAACGGCAACGATATCGATCCCGATCTTAGGCATCTGCCTGCTCCGATGTATCAAACGGCTCGATCACAAATGAAAATGCGAACTTCTTTTTGCCGCTGTCGATGCGGTGCGCATCGGCCGGAATGGATCCGCAGGCGTTGGAGCCAGCGCCGAGCATATAGCCGTCAATAAACACGGCTGTGGTGCGGCGGCGCTCCAGTTCCTCCAGATGCGCTGCCTTGGCCGCATCCTGCGGCGTGTAGTGGTGCGCGCTGAACACAAACGGTTTATCCACAGCGCGGATACGCACACCGGTGCCGTCCGGCGCGGTGAGTTCTGCCCAGCGCGTTTCGCAGTGCATGCCGCTCTCCTGCGGGTTGATGTAAGGGTAATGCATGGCCGAGACCGTTGTGTCATATACACCGAACGCGGCCTGCTCTTTGAAGTCGCTCAAATTTTCCTGCTCGCCAAGGCCGAAATAGCGCACCTGCTCAAAGGCCTGCGGCAGTTCCAGCACCACGCCGTAGCGCGGGATCTTATTTATTTTTGTTAAATAGTCGAACGAAACATCCACACGCACCTGACCGTTTCCGAACACCTCGTAAACCATGGTCAGGTCGCCGAGGTATTTCTGGCGGGGCGTGGAGAGCAGATATTTATTGGTAAAGACCACGGAACGCTCCGTTGTCTTTTTCCGCGATTTGCGCAGATAGGCACGCACGTCTTCCAGACCGTATTTGCGCCAGTTGGCCGCAAGATACATGTCGTTGTCGAGGGGGGCGCGGAAAAGTTCCGGATTTATGCCCTTTTCATAATAGGCCGGCGTCTGGTTGACAAGCTCACGGCCTTTGTAGAGCCAGCTGGTGATGCGGCCGGTATCAGTATTGAACAGCATGCGCGTGTTTTCGGCTGTGATCTGGTCGTCCTCATGACGCATATTGTCGCTGACGACCGCCAGTTTCGGCGCCTTGCAGACGGGCGCGGCAAACGGCAGCTGACCCTCATGCAGCACAAACTGTTCAAACGCCACTTCGCGCTCGCCATCCGTATATTGGAAAACGACTGCCGTATGGCAGGTGCTGTCTGCCTGGATGGGCAGTTCCACTTTCTGCGCAGTCTGCGGCTGCAGCGCAAGCTGTACGCTGCCGTTTTCAGCCGGGACGCCGTCCTTGAGCAGTGTGTACGCCACGGTCAATTCCACCGGCGCAAAGTAATGGTGGTTGAAAAAGCTGTAAACACCGTCAGACTCTTTTTTGGCACGCACCGGGCGGTAGCAGTTTTTCATCTGCCAGGCACCGGGGTGCGGCGTGCGGTCGGGCGCAAACAGGCCGTCCACACAGAAATTGGAGTCGTGCTTCGTTTCGCCGTGGTCGCCGCCGTAGGTGTATTTGACCTCCCCGTCTGCATGGTAAACGGCATGGTCGGCAAATTCCCAGATGCAGCCGCCCATCAGATTGTCGTGCGCATAAAACAGGCGCACATATTCTTCCAGATCGCCGGCGCCGACGCCCATAGCATGTGCATATTCACAAAGGAACAGCGGCCTGCTGCGGTATTTGCCAATGGCGTGCTCGCCGATCTTTGCAACCTGCTGTACGGGCGGGTACATCATGCTGTTTACGTCGTAGCCGATACGCTTTGTGCGCACCGCGCCCTCGTAATGGATCGGGATCTCGGTCAGCTTTTTCAGCTGCTGATAGCAGTGATCCTGGCAGCGGATGCCGCCTGCCTCATTGCCGAGTGACCACATGGTGACACAGGCGTGATTCTTGTCGCGTTCAAACATACGGTAAACACGGTCCCAGTAATGGTCTTTCCACTTAAGGTCGTTGCTGATAAGGTTCGGCCTGTAGAGCCCGTCGCAGGTGCCGTGGGTCTCGATATCGGCCTCGTCCACAACGTAGATGCCGTACTGATCGCACAGATCCAGAAAGATCGGATCCGGCGGATAATGCGACGTGCGCACCGCGTTGCCGTTGAACTGTTTGACCAGTTCCACATCGCGCTGCATCTCCTCCGGCGTCATGCAGTAGCCCTTATCCGGCGTGGTGTCGTGGTGGTTGACGCCGAGCAGCTTGATGCGCTTGTCGTTGAAGAAGAACACATCGTCTTTCACTTCCACATGGCGGAAGCCGACGTAACGGCGCACCACTTCGATCACCTTGCCGTCCTGCACCAGCGTCAGATATAAAGTGTAAAGATTCGGCGCCTCTGCGCTCCAGGGCTTGGCGTCAATATGGGCAAAATCGATCGTAACGTCCATTTTGTTTTTACCGACCTCGATCGAGCGGGAGGAGACAAGCTCTTCCCCGTCAAACAGCTCGGCTGTCAGCACGCAGTCGTCTGCCAGGCGCAGCGTCGGCAAGATCGTCACTTTATAGGCCTGCACATCGCGCGAAAACTGCGTTTTCACAGCAAAATCATAAATGGAGTTGTCTTCGGTGCGTGTCAGCAGCACGTCGCGGAAAATGCCGTTGGAGCGGAACATGTCCTGCGCTTCCAGATAGGTACCGTTCGACCACTTGTGCACGACGACCGCGATCTCATTCAGGCCGGGATTCAAAAGCTCGGTCACATCAAATTCAGAAGTGTTGTGCGAACCTTCGGAATAGCCGACAAACGAACCGTTGACAAACACATCCAGACTGCCGGCCACGCCGAGAAACGTAAGCGTATAATGGCCGCCCATATCGGCCAGTTTAAAGCTTTTCACATAAACCGCCGCCGGGCAGTCGGTCGGAAAATGCGGCGGATCTACCTTGAACGGATAGCGTGTGTTCGTATAACACGGCTCCTCATAGCCGGTGTACTGCCACATAGAGGGCACCTGTACTGTGTCGAACGGGTAGTCGTCCGTCTCGAGTTCGGCCGGCAGTGAATGGCAGTTTTCGTAATACTTAAACTTCCATTCGCCGCTGAGCACTGCCACCATGGGCGAATGGTAGCGCTCGGTCAGAATGTCTGTTTTGTCCAGCGCTTTACGCCCGTTGAACGGAATAAAATAACTGCGCGGCTTCAGCAGGTTTTTCCGGTAAACGGAAAACTGCCTGTAGTTGTCGGTCTTCAGATTAAATTTCATCAGAGTTCCCCCTTTTCCGGCACACAAGCGTGCACGTCCATATGTATACGCCAAAACGCATACGCATATTCACAAATTGTTACAGTATAATTAATAATTTATCATATACAAAAAGTGTAGTCAATACAAAAAGATTTTAAAAAGCAAAAACGCCCTGCGTACACAGGGCGTTTTATGGAAAAAGCACTTAAGATAAAATCATTCCATTATCTCGCGGATGACCATTTCACAGTCGGCACGATCCATGATCTTCGGCACCGGGTAAAGCGGGTTGCCCTCTTTCAGGGCACGGGTGACGAGCAGCGGAATGTCCTCCTCTTTGATCATGTCGAACTTGTCGGGGATCTGCATTGCCCGGTTCATACGGCGGATCTCGGCGATAAAGGCTTTGCCTTTTTCTTCCACACGCATCTCCGGCGTGGTGATGCCGATCAGATCGGCAAGCTTCGCCAGCTGCGGATAGGCCGCCGCGCCGTAATAGTCGAGCACATACGGCAGGATCACGGCGTTGGCCAGACCGTGCGGCGTGCCGTAAAGACCGCCCAGGTTATGCGCAATGGCGTGCACATAGCCGACATAGGCTCTGGTAAAGGCCAGGCCGGCATAATAAGAGCCTTTCAGCATATTGGCGCGCGCCTCTACATTTTTACCGTCATGATAAGCCGTTTCCAGATTGGCGTGGATCAGCTGCGTGGCCTTTTCGGCATATTCGATGGTGGATTTCACGTTGGACTTGCCTATGTATGCCTCTACAGCATGGGTCATGGCGTCCATGCCCGTTGTGGAGGTGATGTGCGGCGGCAGACCCAGGGTCAGATCCGGGTCAAGCACCGCGTATTTCGGACGCAGACAGGTGTCGTTGATGGCGTTTTTCTCGTGCGTTTCCGGGTCGGTCACCACTGCGGCGACCGTGACCTCAGAGCCGGTACCGGCCGTTGTGGGCACTGCGAAAAACGGCGGCAGCTTTTTGAGCACTTTCAGCTGGCCGCGCATTTGGCGGACACTCTGCTTCGGCTTCACGATACGGGCGCCGGCAGCCTTGGCGCAGTCCATGGAAGAACCGCCGCCAAAAGCGATAATGCCCTCACAGCCATTGTCCAGATACATCTTTCTGGCATCCTCAATGTTCGGGATGGTGGGGTTCGGCTGCACGCCGTCATAAACAACGTAAGCAACGCCGGCCTTGTCCAGTTCCGCAAACATAGGATCCAGCAGATGCAGTCCCATCAGGCCCTTATCGGTCACCACAAGCACTTTTTTAAGGCCCTTGGAGGCGACCAGCTGCGGCAGCCTTTTTACAGAACCGGAACCCTCAAGCAAATACGGCTCGCTCCAGTCCAGAAAACACATGGCCACTTTAAATACACGCTGATAGACACGGTAATACGCCTTTTTCAAATCCCAAAGTGACAAGATCATCTCTCCTTTTCTGCACTTTATTTTAAAATGTATTACATATATTTTACATAAAACTCCGCCGCTTTTCAAGCACTTTGTTCAAAAAGCGCATAAATCACCATAACATATGCAAAAATGCGCACCGAACCGGGTCTTTCGGAAAAAATTTCCGAATTTTCTGCATGCGCGAAAATAATTTATAATA
This sequence comes from uncultured Oscillospiraceae bacterium, assembly GCA_900546735.1. GTDB lineage: Bacteria > Bacillota > Clostridia > Oscillospirales > Acutalibacteraceae > Scybalenecus > Scybalenecus merdavium. The sequence goes on along the minus strand of URDW01000017.1, from coordinate 13,714 downwards.
AATTGAAATTGAAAAAAATAATATAATATGGTATGGTAAAAGAAAACGGTTACAGGAGGCATGCAAAATGGCAGATAAAAAACTCATCTTTTGCGGCAACAGTGAACAATACCTGAAAAAAGAACTTTGCCGCGATTCCGACGAAACAAACGGCGCACCGGCTTTTCGTATCCCCTCCCTGGTCAACTGCTCCGGTACGCTGGTCGCGGCGATCGACAAAGCGTCGTCCGGCGCAGACTGGGGCTACATTGAAATCGCCGTACGCAGAAGCACCGACGACGGCAAGACCTGGAGCCCGATCAAAAGCATTCTGGTGCCGCCGGCACGCGAAACAAAAGTCGGCGACGAGTACTACAAATCCTCTTTCTACATTGACCCGTGCATGACGGTAGCCAAAAACGGCGACATCGTAATGCTGGTCACCTTTTTCCCGGAATGCAAGGGCATTCACAACAAAAAGCTGCTGGACCACAAAAAGGCGGCTTTTGCCCAGGCCGACGGCAAAATGTGCCCGGTGCTCTACGACAAAAACGGCCGGTTCTACACAGTGCGCGAAAACGGCTTCCTTTATAATGACAAAAACGAAAAGACCGATTACCGCCTGAAGACCGACCGGCAGGCGCCCTACTACGAAACGGGCGACCTGTACCGCGGCGACGAGATGATGGGCAACATTTACTTAAACGGCGCCATGGGCAAAAACGAGATGAAAACGGTGCTGGCGTTCGGCGCACCCATCAAGGCGCCGAAGCGCAGCTACATCTTTATGACACGCAGCAGCGACGCCGGCGAGACCTGGAGCGCACCGAAAGACATTACGGGCGAAGTCCTGTTTCAGGAGGACGGCACATTTCTGGGCGTAGCGCCCGGCAACGGCATTGCGCTGGAGGACGGCCGCCTGGTCGCCACGGTCTACTCCTTAAAAGGCGCTGCGGCCATTTACTCTGACGACAACGGCGAGACCTGGAAACGCGACACATCGCAAAAATACATAGGCACGCAGGGCGAATGGCAGTGCGTGCAGGCGCCGAGCGGTGAAGTGATCGGCCTGTCGCGTCAGAACCGCAGCGGCAAAACGCCGATGGTCATTTCGCACAACCGCGGCGTGACATGGGAGAAAAAGGGCAAGACCGGTATTTTGGCCTGCAAATGCCAAAAGAGCTTTATCCGTTACGACGACGAATATGTGCTTTGTTCGCACACGGCGAGATCCGGCCGCAAAGACGGCGTGCTGTCCGTCGGGCGCTTTGTTGTAAAAAAAGGCAAAACGACCGGCATTAAGTGGATCCGCCACCTGCCGATCAACACCGGCTTTTTCGCCTACTCTTCGCTGGCGGTCTTAAACGACGGCAGCATCGGCGTGCTGTATGAAGACGAACCGTCCAGCCACATTGTGTTTAAAACATTTTCCAAAGCCGAGCTTTTCGACTGAAATCCGAAAAAAGCACTTGCATTACCTGCACAAAGACGCTATAATAAATTCAACCTAAATTTGAAACGCAGTGACGAAGAAAAGTAACCTGTTTTTTCCAACACAGAGAGGTGCGGCGGCTGAAAAGCACTTTGGCAAAAGGCAGGCGAAGTTCCCTTCCGAGCGGTTTTGCTGAACACAAGTAGGCAAAAACGGCAAAGCCCCGTTACAGGCTCAATGAGTGTTTGCTCACGGCAAAAATCAGGGTGGTACCGCAGGTTTTAAGGCTTGTCCCTCATTCGAGGGGCAAGCTTTTTTATTTAAAAACAAATTGCTGAAAATACAGGAAAGGATGATTTCATGAAACAGCAGCTTGAAGAGATACGTCAAACCGCCACACAGGCGATTGACCGCTGCACCGAGCTGAAAGAGCTGGACGCAGCGCGCGTGCAGTATCTCGGCAAAAAGGGACAGCTGACCTCCATCTTAAAACAGATGGGCAAGCTTTCGGCCGAGGAGCGGCCGGTGATCGGCCAGCTGGCCAACGAAGTGCGCCAGGCCATTGACCAGAAGCTGACCGAAAAGACCGCACAGCTGAAAGAAAAGATTTTAAACGAGAAGCTGGCGGCCGAAACGATTGACGTGACCATGCCCGGCGAAAACATGCCGATCGGCCATGTGCACCCGCTGACCGCCGTTTTAAACGAGCTGAAGGACATTTTCCTCGGCATGGGCTTTCAGATCGCCGAAGGGCCGGAAGTGGAGACCGACTACTACAATTTCGAGGCGCTCAACATTCCGAAAGACCACCCGGCGCGCGACACACAGGACACTTTTTATATTAACGAGAATATCCTGCTTCGCACACAGACTTCCCCCGTGCAGATCCGTGTGATGGAAAACACCAAACCGCCGATCCGTGTGATCGCCCCCGGCCGTGTTTACCGCAGCGACGCGGTGGACGCCACGCACTCTCCCCTGTTCCACCAGATCGAAGGACTTGTTGTGGACAAGGGAATCACCATGGCGCACCTGAAAGGCACGCTTGAGATGTTTGCAAAGCGCCTGTACGGCGAAGACACCCGGATCCGCCTGCGCCCGCACCACTTCCCGTTCACGGAACCGAGCTGCGAGATCGACGTTTCCTGTTTCAAATGCGGCGGCAAGGGCTGCCCGATGTGCAAGGGCGAGGGCTGGATCGAGATCCTCGGCGGCGGCATGGTGCACCCGAAGGTGCTGAAAAACGGAGGCGTAGACCCCGAACAGTACAGCGGCTTCGCCTTCGGCGTCGGTCTGGAACGCCTGACGATGTTCAAATACAACATCGACGACATGCGCTTGCTTTATGAAAACGATTTAAGATTCTTAGGACAGTTTTAAGGAGGTGGCTTTAAGATGATCTTATCCAGAAAATGGCTTGAAGATTATGTAGATACAAAAGATATTTCCGACAAGGACTTCTGCGACGCCATAACACTTTCCGGCTCCAAGGTAGAAGCCTGGGAAAAAGAGGGCGCCGAGCTGCAGAACATTGTTGTCGGACGTGTGGAAAACCTGGAGCGCCACCCGGATTCCGACCACCTTTGGATCTGCAGCATCAACGTCGGCACGGATGCCGATTTGCAGATCGTGACCGGTGCGCAGAACCTGAAAGCCGGCGACTATGTGCCGGTCGCGCTGGACAACAGCGTGGTGCACGGCGGCCAGAAAATCAAAAAAGGCAAGTTAAGAGGCGTCGAGAGCAACGGCATGCTCTGTTCGCTCGGCGAGCTCGGCCTGACCGTTCATGATTTTCCCTACGCGATCGAAGACGGTATTTTTGTGCTGGGCGACGACTGCGACAAAACGCTTGGCATGGACATTCACGAGGCGATCGGCCTGGACGACACCGCCGTGGAATTTGAGATCACTTCAAACCGCGCCGACTGCCTTTCGGTGACCGGCCTGGCCCGTGAAGCGGCCGCCACATTCAAACGCCCGCTGCATCTGCACGCACCCCAGGTAAAGCCCGGCCACGACGATGTCAATAACTTTTTGAAAGTGCAGATCCACTGCCCGGACACCTGTTACCGCTACACCGGCGCCATTGTGGAAAACGTGCGCGTAAAGGAATCGCCGCGCTGGCTGCGCGAACGCCTGCGCGCCTCCGGTGTGCGCCCCATTTCCAACATCGTAGACATTACGAACTATGTGATGCTGGAATACGGCCAGCCGATGCACGCCTTTGACCTGCGCTACCTGGCCGGCGGTGAAGTGAACGTGCGAAACGCCAGAAACGGCGAAAAAATCACCACGCTGGACGGCGAAGAACGTGACCTGACCGACCAGATGATGGTGATTGCCGACGCCGAAAAGCCCGTTGCCGTAGCCGGCGTTATGGGCGGCGAATACAGCGGTATTATGGACGACACGACCACCATCGTGTTTGAATCGGCCTGCTTCAACGGCGCCTCGGTCAGAAGAACGGCCCGCGCGCTCGGCATGCGCACCGAAGCCTCGTCGCGCTATGAAAAAGAACTGGATCCCGCCGCCTGCCTGCCTGCCCTGCAGCGCGCACTGGAGCTGGTGCAGCTTCTGGACGCCGGCGACGTGGTAAACGGCGTGGTGGACTGCAACAAGTCACAGCCCAGAGACGTTGTGCTGGATTTTGACCCCGACTACATCAACAACTTCATCGGTATAAATTTAAGCGCTAAAGAGATGGAAGAGATCCTGACCCGTCTGGACTTCAAAATTGAAAACGGCAAGATCTATTCCCCGTCTTTTAGAAACGACATTGAGCACCTGGCCGACATCAGCGAAGAAGTGGCCCGGTTCTACGGCTTTCACAACATCCCGAACCAGGCGCTGACCGGTGTGGCAAACGGCTACCTGACGAAGAAACAGCAGTTTGAAAAAACGGCAAATGAAACGCTGGTGGCCTGCGGCTGCAGCGAAGTTTACACCTATTCGTTCATCAGCCCCAAGGCATACGACCGCATCTGCCTGCCGGCGGATTCCCCGCTGCGAAAGAGCGTTGTGATCTCGAACCCGCTTGGCGAAGACACCAGCATCATGCGCACGACCGCCGTGCCCTCCATGCTGGACGTGCTGGCGCGCAACTATAAAAACCGCAACGAATCGGCGGCGCTTTACGAACTGGCCACCAACTACGAACCGACCGGCGAAAACACACTGCCCCACGAGTACAAGCGCGCCGTGATCGGCCTTTACGGCAGCGGCTGCACATACTACACGCTCAAGGGCATTGTAGAAGCGCTGCTTTACGGCCTGAAAGTGGAAGATTACGACGTAGAACCGCTGAAAGACGACCCGACTTTCCACCCGGGCCGCACGGCCGTTTTGACCATAGGCGGCAAGCGCCTGGCCAGGCTCGGCGAGATCCACCCGAAAGTGTGCGAAAACTACGGCATCGGCACACGCGTTTACCTGGCCGAGATCGACATGGACACCGCCATGGCCCATGCGCTGGAGACCAGAACGCACAAGCCCCTGCCGAAATACCCGGCTGCGACCCGCGACCTGGCTTTTGTTTGCGACAAAGAAGTGCCTGTTCTGACGATCGAAAAAGAGATCAAAGAAGCTGTGGGCCAAATTCTGGAAAGTGTAACGCTCTTTGACGTATACGAAGGCGACCAGATCGAACAGGGCAAAAAATCAGTTGCCTTCAGCCTGAAAATGCGTGCGGCCGACCGTACCCTTACTGACGAGGAAGCTGACGCCGCCGTAAAACGCGTGCTGAAATCCCTGGATAAACACGGAATTAATTTAAGAAGCTGATTGACTTTTGCACGGGAGTGTGCTATGATTTAACCATCACTTTAAAGCACAAAAGTGCTAAAGCTTGAATCATTCTATGTTTTGGAGGGAATTTTATGAAAAAGTTGACCAAGATCCTGGCTATCGTACTGTCTGCCGCGCTGATCGGCGTGATGTTTGCCGGCTGCTCCGGCGCTGCTGACGACGGCAAGTACACCGTCGGTATTTTGCAGCAGATGCAGCACGCTGCACTGGACCGCGCCACACAGGGCTTTAAAGACGCCCTTACGGAAAAGCTCGGTGCAGAAAACGTGGAATTCAATGACCAGAACGCCAACAACGACGTACCTACCTGCGCTACGATCGCCGGTCAGTTCGTTTCGAACAAGGTCGATCTGATCTTTGCAAACGGCACCTCTGCTCTGGAGGCTTCTGTGGCCGCGACAGGCGAGATCCCGATCGTCGGCACCTCGATCACGAACTACGCCACGGCACTGCATGTGGACGAATCTGAATGGAACGGTGCCAGCGGTATCAACGTGACCGGTACATCCGATCTGGCGCCGCTTGAAGAACAGGCCAACATGTTTAAAGAACTGCTGCCGGACGTCAAAACGGTAGGCATTCTGTACTGCTCGGCCGAAGCCAACTCCAAGTACCAGGCAGATATGATCACACCGTATCTGGAAGACCTGGGCATTGAAGTAAAGGTGTATACAGCCGCCGACTCCAACGACATCGCCTCCGTTACCACAACGGCCTGTTCCGAGGTGGAGGCACTCTACATCCCGACCGACAACACGATGGCGTCGAACACCGGTATCGTCAGCAACATTGCCGAACCGGCCGGGATCCCGATCATCGCGGGTGAAGAAGGTATCTGTGAAGGCTGCGGCATCGCCACACTTTCGATCGACTATTATGACATCGGCTACCAGGCCGGTGAAATGGCGGTCAAAATCCTGAGCGAGAATGCCGACCCGGCTACAATGAACATTGAATTTGCAGCCAACGTAGAAAAGAAATATGATGCACAGCGCTGCGAGGCACTTGGCATCACCATTCCGGACGGTTACACAGCCATTGAGGCTGCATAAGCCGTAAAAAAACACATAAAAGCAAAAAGGCGATCAGAATTTCCGATCGTCTTTTTGTTGCATCTGAAAGGAACAATAAAACTATGCTAGACTTCTTATCCTCCATGCCCAGCGCAGTCGCCCAGGGCATCATCTGGGGCATTATGGCCATCGGCGTTTACATCACATTCCGCACGCTGGACATCGCCGATTTGACCGTGGACGGCTCCTTCGGCACCGGCGGCGCCGTGCTGGTCATGTGCATGATCAGCGGTATGAACGTATACGTTGCACTGATCATTGCATTTCTCGCCGGCTGTGCAGCCGGGTTTGTGACCGGTATTTTCCACACCAAATTCGGCATACCAGCGATTCTGGCCGGTATTCTGACCCAGATCGCGCTCTACTCCATCAACCTGCGCATCTTGGGTGACAAGGCCAACCAGCCGATCAGCGTGATGCAGTATGACCTGCTCGTATCGCTTCGCTACATTCCGAAAACGCTGATCGTCGGTGCGATTTTCTCCGTTCTTCTGATCGCCGTGCTGTACTGGTTTTTCGGCACTGAAACCGGTATGTCGCTGCGCGCGACCGGCAACAACCAGAACATGGCCCGCGCCAACGGTATCAACACCAATGTCAACAAAATCGTCGGCCTGACTCTTTCAAACGGCATCGTGGCGCTTTCCGGCGCACTGCTGGCACAGTACCAGGGCTTTGCGGACGTCAACATGGGCCGCGGCGCCATCGTCATCGGTCTGGCTGCCGTTATCATCGGCGAGGTCGTATTCGGCAAGCTGTTCAAAAACTTTGCCCTGCGTCTGCTGGCCGTGATCTTCGGCGGCATCATTTACTATGTCGTTATCTCGGTCGTGCTGGTGCTTGGCCTCAACGCCAACGACCTGAAGCTGCTGACTGCAATCATCGTGGCGCTGTTCCTTGGCGTGCCGTACTGGAGAAACAAAATGAAAGAAAAGAGCCTGCAAAAGAAAGGCCGCAAAAAAGAACTGCCGGGAGGAAAAGAAAATGCTTGAGATCAAAAATGTACACAAAACTTTCAACCCCGGAACGATCAATGAAAAAAAAGCGCTCTGCGGTATTGACCTGGTGCTGAACGAGGGCGACTTTGTAACGGTGATCGGCGGCAACGGCGCCGGCAAATCCACCATGCTCAACATGATCGCCGGTGTATACCCGGTGGACTGCGGCAGTATTCTTATTGACGGCACCGACGTGACCGGCATGCCGGAACACAAACGCGCCAAATTCCTGGGCCGCGTTTTTCAGGACCCGATGATGGGCACAGCCGCCGATATGGAAATTGTAGAAAACCTGTCCATCGCGGCGCGGCGCGGCAAACGCCGTTCGCTGAAATGGGGCGTTACCAAAAAAGAACAGGCTGCTTACAAGGAAATGCTGGCCAGTCTGGAGCTTGGGCTGGAAGACCGCCTGACCACAAAGGCCGGCCTGCTTTCCGGCGGTCAGCGCCAGGCACTTACACTTTTGATGGCCACGCTGAAAAAGCCGAAGCTGCTGCTGCTGGACGAGCACACAGCTGCCCTTGACCCGAAAACCGCTAAAAAAGTACTCGATATGACGCAGAAGATCGTGGACGAGCACCACCTGACCACCCTGATGATCACCCACAATATGGCCGATGCCATCCGTGTGGGCAACCGACTGATCATGATGAACGCCGGCAAGATCATTTACGATGTTTCGGGTGAAGAAAAGAAACAGCTCACCACAGCACAGCTGCTGGAAAAATTCAAGCTGTCGGCCGGCGAAGAGCTGCAAAACGACCGTATGCTGCTTTCAGAAGAGTAAAAAATGGTACTTTTTACCGGCCGTTTTTGAAAATTCCAAGAAAAACATTGTAATTTGTTTTGAAAATGTATATAATTGCTATATGGAGGTGACTTTGCCATGATCGATAAAACCATATCCTTCAAACTGGGTGACGAGAAAGAAAACGAGATGAAAAACATCCTTACCCAGGTATTTGATGCACTTAAGGAAAAGGGTTATAACCCCGTCAATCAAATCGTAGGATACATTTTATCTGAAGACCCCACCTATATCACCACGCACAAAAACGCGCGCAGCCTGATCCGCCGGATCGACCGCGACGAACTTTTGTCTGAAATGGTAAAGTCTTATTTAAACAACTAAAAGGAGGTTATGCCTGTGGCTGAAAGCAAAGACAGCACCCTCATGTACAAAGGCAGACCGCTTGTGCGCTGCGGAGACACTGTGTTTTACGGCAATCCCGACGAACCGTACATGATCAAACTGACGGTCAACAGCAAAAAAGCCCTGAAAGACATCAGCCTTTCGGAAAGCGTGGGCGTTTTTCTTCTGGAAGCCGACCCTTCCAAAGCAAACGGCTATTCCGTTTCCAAAAAAAGTGAGAAAAACGGTATTTTCAACGCCCTGGACCTTGGTGAGGTCTGGCTGACCAGAGCACTGAAAAAGTAAACAAAAAGAAACGCCGCTGCGGTTTGCAGCGGCGTTTCTGCATTTTAAATCAAAATTTCCGTACCCCGCACGTTTCCCAGAAATCTTTGTTTTTCATAGAATAAAGAAAAAACAAAGTGAGGTTATTTTCAGTGGAAACTGTTTTGATAAATGTCGGCTCTGTCACGGCTGCGCAGCGCGGCCAGACGCTGCTGAAAAAAGAACGCATCTTTTCGAAAATCCAAAAAGCACAAAAAAGTACAGCCGTCGGCGGCTGCGGCTGGACGCTGCGTGTTGCCAAAGCGGATGAAACAAAGGCGCTGCGCCTTTTGGAGGCAAACGGCATATCGATCCGTGCGGTGGAATAAATATGATCTATCTGGACAACGCCGCCACCTCTTACCCGAAGCCGCAAAACGTCAGGAAAATGTTCTGCGCATCCATCGAAAAATATGCTTTCAACAGCGGCCGCGGCGCTTATGCCGCAGCCGTGCGAACGAGCGAGGCCATCTATGACGTGCGTATGGCGTGCAGCCGTTTTTTCGGCGCCAAACGGTCCGAAAACGTCATTTTTACACCCGGCTGTACCTGGGGGCTGAACACAGTCATTAAAGGCCTGGTACAGCCCGGCAGCCATGTGGTCATTTCCAGCCTGGAACACAATGCCGTGGCACGGCCGGTGCGCAAGCTTTGTGAACGAAACGGCGTGCAGGCCAGCATTGCCGAATATGACGAAGACCCGCAAAAGACGGTACAGAATTTTGAAAACTGCATCCGCAAAAACACAAGACTGATCGTCTGCACACATGCCTCCAACGTGTTTGGCATGGTCATGCCGATTAAGGAACTGGCGCAGATGGCGGCCGGGCACGGTATACCGTTTGCCGCGGACTGCGCGCAAACAGCCGGTGTGATGGAGGTAAAGATGTACCCGGGACTGAGCGCCCTGTGTGCGCCGTGCCACAAAGGACTGCTTGGCGCACCGGGCGCCGGTATTCTGCTGCTAAGCGACAGCTCCCCCCTGCCCGACACCCTGGCCGAAGGCGGCACCGGCAGCCTTTCGGCTGAGCTGCGCATGCCGCCCGACCTACCGGAACGCTTTGAGGCCGGTACATTGAACAACTGCGCCATTTTGTCAGCGGGCGCCGGCATCCGCTATATTGAAAAACGAACGCCGCAGGCCATATACGCCCATGAAACGGCACTTTGTGAAATGCTTTTTGAAGAACTCAGCAAAGTCGGCGCCGTACTTTATACGCCGCGCCCGCAAAGCGGGAAAAGCGCGCCCATTTTGTCCTTGAACTGGAAAGACTACCCCAGTGAAAAGACGGCGGCGCTTTTAAGCGAAAAAGGGATTGCCGTGCGTGCCGGGCTCCACTGCGCACCGCTTGCGCACCGGTTCATGGGCACGCTGAAGCGCGGTACCGTGCGCCTGAGCCCAGGCTGTTTTACGCAGATGAAGGAATGTGAATATTTTATAAACACTCTGAAAAAGTTATAAAAACGCTCTTTATTTATGCACTTTATTTGTGGTAAAATAAAAGTGGAAAGAAAGGGTGCTTTTCAAAGCACACCCTATAGCGATTGTTTTTGATATAAAAATTCAGAAATTGGGATGTTTTTCGAATGCTGCAAGAAATAGAAAACTTTTTTAATAAAATTCTGAGCGTGTTTTCCACGTTTGCTTTTACGGATCTGCTGGACATTCTTTTTGTGGCTGCCGTTATTTATGTATGTATCCGCATTATGCGCGAAACAAGGGCCATGCAGCTGCTCAAAGGGATCATCATCATTGCCGTTGTGTACGCCATTGTCAATGCGCTGAGCATGGAGGCCTCCAGCTTTATTCTGCAAAGCGTGTTTTCCAATATTCTGATCATCATCGTGGTGCTGTTCACACCGGAATTCCGTAAAATCCTGGAGCAGCTGGGCAAAACGGCATCTAAGCACAGCTTAAAGTCCATCATACACTCCGGCATTGCCGTAGAAATCGCCGAGATCGACAGCTGCATTGACGCCGTGTGCAAAGCCGCCGCCGATATGAGCGACAAAAAAATCGGCGCACTGATCGTGTTTGAAAACGAGACCATGCTCGGCAACATCATCAACACCGGCACGGTCGTAGACGCCGTAGCCTCGCGCGAAATGGTGGAAAACATCTTTTTCCCGAAATCGCCGCTGCACGACGGCGCCATGATCATTCGCGGCTATAAAATTTTTGCAGCGGGCTGTATCCTGCCCCTGACCGGCAAAAACATTTCTTCTGCACTGGGCACGCGCCACCGCGCCGCGCTTGGCCTGTCGGAAGAGAGCGACGCCGTTATCGTTATTGTGTCGGAAGAGACGGGCGCCATTTCCGTTGCGCAAAACGGAACGCTGACGCAGGGTATTTCAGACGGTGATCTGCGCGAGATTTTAACGCGCAATTTCGTGCCGTCTGGTTCCACCTCCGACGACAAGATCATTACCAAAATAGTCAGGGGGATCAAAAAATGAGCGAAGACAACAAAAACAAAACCCCTCTCTCCCCTGCCGAACCCGAAAAGCCGCAGACGCCGAAAGAGGGCGGGCATCATAATACAAAAGCCGGCCGCATAAAAAGCGAGCTGACTGCGCGCGCAGCCGAAAAAAAGGCCGCTGGAAAAAAGCGTAAAAAAAGAAAATTCTCCCTGCGCAAGCTGATCTATACAGACAAGTACCTGATCATCACTTCCCTGTTTCTGGCCGTTGTGGTGTGGGTCATCACCTCCATGAATGTCAGCCCGCAGACCGAAAAAACGATCCCGGTGACCGTAACGGTCAGCACGAACAGCGAAGCACAGCAGCAGCTTGGCATTGAGTCCTATGGCGAACAGGAGATCACCGTGCAGGTAACGGTGTCAGCACAGCGCTATATCGTGCGCGACATTACGGCCGATGATCTGACTGTGAGCGTAGACACCAGTTCCGTGCTGCAGGCCGGCTATCATACCGTGCCCATTACCGCAAGCGCGGCAAACGAACGCAACGACTTTACCATTACGAAATTCTCGCCCACCAGCTACGAAGCTTATTTTGATGTGGAGAGCGAACAATCCTACCCGATCGAGATCAACTACACCAATCCCGACTTTGTGGCCGACGGCTACATGCTTGGGCAGGTGCAGATGAGCGACACGACCGCCCTGGTGCGCGGCGCGGCCAATTATATGCGCAATGTTTCGCATGTGGTCGCCGACGTGACGTTTGAAAACAAGCTGACCGAAACACAGAACGTAAATCTGGTCCTGCGCGCCGTAGACGAAAACGGAGAACCGGTAGATTTTGTGAATGTATCCACAGAAAACAGCAATCCAAACGTGATCATACCCATTTTGAAACGCGCAACTTTGCCGGTGCGGGTCGGTCTGACCAACACACCGGAAGGGCTGAACACAAGCGACATTCAAATCCGTTACAGTGTCAGCCAGATGGAAGTGGGTATGCTGGAATCCGCGCTGGAATCCACCACATCCATCCTGCTCGGCGACATCGACTTTTCACGCCTCAACATCGGCGAAAACGAATTTTCCTTCGACCCGAACAGTGTAAATGGCGTAACGCCTGTTTCACAGACAGACCCGATCGTAGTAACGGTCACCGTGCCGGAGGACTACGAGTCCAAATATGTCTCGCTGACCACCTCCGGCATCAAGATCACCGGCGTGCCGGAAGGCTATAGGGCCACCGTGCAGTCGCTTTCTGCAAGCCGCGTGCGGGTCATTTCGCCGAATTCGGTAGACGACTGCAACGTCTCGCTTGCCGTAGATCTTGGCTACACGTCGGCAGACACACCGTCGGACGACCGCCTGACACAGACGGCCAGCGTCACTTTTACCGTGACCGGCGGGCAGGCCGCCTGGGCATACGGCACTGTTAACGCGACCGTGCTGCTTGAAAAAGAATAAAAGCAAAACAAAAAGCAGGCACAGCTTTTGCTGTGCCTGCTTTTTGTTTTCACTTTGAATCCGTCAGATCAGTCTTTGTCCTCGTCCTCGTCGCAGCAGCAGCAACCGTCTTCGTCCTCAAAGTCCAGTTCCAGATGCTCGCCGCAGTTCGGGCAGTCGATTTCGCCTTCGGCGGCCGTGTCCTCGTCCAGCACGATCGTTTCACCGCAGTTCGGGCAAGTGACTTCGTACTCAACGTCTTCGTCGCCGCAGCAGTCGCACTCGTCATCATAGACATAGTCTTCGAGCTCGCCAAGATCTTCGTCCATCTCGTCTACGGTATCGGTCAGTTCGCCGATGTCCTCGTTGATGTAGTCCAGATCTTCACAGATGCTGTCCAGCAGGTCGACGATCGCCTTAATGGCCTTTGTCTCTTTGGCGTTAGCGTCCAGCTCCAGGCCGTCTACAAGACCTTTCAGGTAACCGAGTTTTTCAATCGTTTCCATAGTGATTCTCCTTTAAACGTTACGCTCTTTCCATGTACTCGCAGGTACGGGTGTCTACACGGATCTTGTCGCCTTCGTTGATGAAAAGCGGCACGCGGATCTCCGCCCCCGTCTCAAGCGTGGCCGGTTTGAGCGTGTTGGTGGCTGTATTTCCCTTGAAGCCGGGATCCGTTTTGGTGACTTCAAGCGTTACAAAAGTCGGCGGTTCTACACCGAACACTTTGCCTTTGTAAGAAAGCACACGGCAGATGTCGTTTTCCTTAACGAATTTGAAGTTGTCGGAAAGTTCGCTTTCGGCGACCGGCACCATGTCGAACGTTTCCTGGTCCATGAAATAGTAAAGGCCGTCGTCGTTATAGGAATAAACCATTTCCTTTCTTTCGATATAGGCCGTGGGGAATTTTGCGGTGGGGTTAAAAGACGTTTCGGTGACAGCGCCTGTAATCACGTTTCTCATTTTCGTTCTGACGAAAGCGGCGCCCTTACCCGGCTTTACATGCTGGAATTCAATGACCTGGTAAACCTGGCCGTCCATCTCAAAGGTAACGCCGTTTCTGAAATCACCTGCTGATACCATAAAGTTATACCTCTGTCTCTTAT
>URDW01000016.1 GCA_900546735.1 uncultured Oscillospiraceae bacterium | reverse complement strand
CACCTATTAAGTCGTCGGCAGCGTCAGATGTGTATAAGAGACAGATCCGGTTTAACGGCGCACAAATTATTATAAGCACTGCGTTTTGGAATTGCAACAATCTGCCTGCATTTTGCTCAGCCGGCGGTAAAAAATAAAAAAATTATGAATTTTTATCTGTCCGGCTGTATTAAATATTTGCATATTATTGTCGCATATGGTATAATCCCATAAAATAGGCGCATTGTGCAGGTGTGCGGTGGAGGCGTATTTTTGAAGATCATCGACATTTCGGCCGACTTGTTCAGCGCGGCGGTCTACCCCGGCGACCCCGCCGCCGGGCTTTCCTGGGTGCAGCGCATGGAAGACGGTGCCGACTACAACCTGTCGGCGTTTTCGCTTTGCAGCCACAATGCCACGCACATGGATGCGCCGCTGCATTTTCTGCCCGGCGGGGCGGATATCGGCCGGGTGCCGCTGCAAAAGTGCATCGGGCCGTGCACCGTCTGTGCGGCCGCTTCGTTTGCAGATGCGGCCTGGGTGGAGCAGAACGTGCCGCCCGGCTGCAAACGGCTTCTGATCGCGTTTGACGCGCCGCGTCATTTTATTACCGAGTCCGGCGCCCGGGCGCTTTGTGCGCGTGGTGTGGAACTGGTCGGCGTTGACCTTTTGTCGGTCGCAAACGGGCAGGCGACAGCGCCCGTGCATAAAATTTTGCTTGACGCAGGCGTTGTTTTGCTGGAGGGTCTTGTGCTTTTTGGCGTTTTGCCGAAAGACTACTGGCTCTGCGCGCTGCCGGTGCGCGCCTGCGGCGCGGAAGCTGCGCCGTGCCGCGCCGTTTTAATCGACTGACTTTGCTGCTGTCCTTTCAAGAGGAATGAAATTTATGAAAAAATGGTTTACACAAACGAAGTTTAAGCGTTTGTTCGATATTTTGCTTTCGCTTTTTTCGCTGATCGTTCTTTCGCCGCTTTTTGCGGTCGTCTGCCTGATCAATGCGCTTACGCCAAACAGCTCGGTGTTTTTTTCACACGAACGCCGCGGCCGCGGCGGCAAGCCGTTTCGCATTTACAAATTTCAGACGATGTACAACAACACGCCGAACTGCGCCACGCGTGATCTGGACCATCCGGAGCGCTATATCACCCCGTTCGGCCGTATCCTGCGCAAGACCAGCATAGACGAGCTGCCGCAGCTGTGGAACATTCTAAAGGGCGACATGAGCTTTGTCGGCCCGCGTCCCCTGATTTCGAGCGAGACGACGGCGCACCGCCTGCGCCTGGAATACGGCGTTTACCGTTTCCGCCCGGGCCTGACCGGCTGGGCGCAGATCAACGGCCGCGACGAGATCAGCGTGCGCAACAAAGTGCGCCTCGACAAGGAATACTGCGACAATTTTTCCCTTCTGCTCGATCTGAAGATCATGTACCGTTCGATCGGCGTCTGCTTCCGGCAGGAGGGCTTCCGCGAGGGCAAGCTGCACAGAATGTAATTGGCTTTTGAAAAAAAGTTTGGAATACAGGTGTTGAATTATGGAGAGAAATTTTATAGACGGTTACTCGGAGTGGCAGTCCAATCCTGAGATCGTCGGCGTAAACAAAATGCCCCAGCATGCCACGTTTATGCCGTACGGTGATTTTGAACTGGCCAAGGCGTGTGACCGTTATGCTTCCGACCGAGTCAAACTGCTCAACGGCAAGTGGAAGTTCAAGCTTTATAAAAATTATGCGTACCGGCCTACGGATTTTGCGCAGCCGCACTATGATTCCCACAACTGGGACAGCATCCGTGTGCCCGGCTCCTGGCAGCTGCAGGGCTACGATTTCCCGCAGTATGCCAATGTGCGCTACCCGTGGGAGTCGCACGAGGACATCTGCCCGCCGAACGCGCCCACCAAGTACAACCCCGTCGGCTGCTACATAAAGCGCATTTACATCAACGAGGCAACGGCGTCCAAGCGTGTGGTGCTGTGCTTTGAGGGCGTGGAGTCGGCGTTTTATCTGTACATCAACGGCGAACGCGTCGGCTACAGCGAATCGTCGTTCAACCGTGCAGAATTCGACATTACGCGTTTTCTGAAAGTCGGCAGCAACGTCATTGCCGTAGAGGTCTACCGCTGGTGCACCGGCTCCTGGCTGGAGTGCCAGGACATGTGGCGCCTGTCGGGCATTTTCCGCGATGTTTATATTTACACCACCCAGCGCGAGTATATCCGCGACTTCGAGATCTCGGCGCAGCCGACCGAGCTGCGCGACGACGGCAGCCTGAACGTGCACATCATGGTCAACGGCTCCTATGAGCTGCTGTCGGTCGATATGGCCGTGTACGATGAGGACGGCCAGACCGTCGGGCTCGACAGCTGCTATGTAGATGAAAACCTGCGCGCCAATATGAAGGCCATCATTGCCGGCGCCCGGCTCTGGAGCGCCGAACACCCGCACCTTTACACCGTGGTGCTCACGCTGAAAAGCGACGGCGTGCCGATCGAGTACGTCTCGTCCAAATTCGGCTTCCGCAAAATCGAGATCAAAGAGGGCATCTTGCTTTTAAACGGCAAGCGCCTGGTGCTCAAGGGCACCAACCGCCATGAATTTACCTGCGACGGCGGCCACTACGTCAGCGAAAAGGTCATGCTTGAGGACATCAAGCGCATGAAAGACAACAACATCAACGCCGTGCGCACTTCGCATTACCCGAACTGCCCGCGCTGGTACGAGCTGTGCGACGAGTACGGCCTTTACGTCATCGATGAAAACAATATGGAAACGCACGGCACGGGCTGGTCCACCATCATCGGCTGCCCGCAGCTGCCGGCCTCCCGCCATGAGTGGGAAAAGGCCTGCATGGCGCGCATCCAGTCACTTTATCACCGCGACAAGAACCATGCCTGCGTCATTGCCTGGAGCCTTGGCAACGAAAGCCTCGGCGGCACCAACGTCAAAAAGATGTACGACTGGCTCAAGGCGCAGGACAGCACGCGCATCATTCACTATGAATGCTACCGCGACCCGAACGAAAAGATCTATTCCGACGTCTATTCGCGCATGTATGCCCGCCCGGAGGAGTGCGAAGCCTACGCCACGTCCGAGTCGCATCCGCGCCCGATGATCCTGTGCGAATTTACGCACGCCATGGGCAACTCCTGCGGCTCTACGGCGGAATATACGCGCCTTTGGGACCTTTACGACTGCCTGCAGGGCGGCTTTGTGTGGGACTGGGTCGACCAGGCCATTCTGACCGAAACGCCGGACGGCACCAAGTACCTTGGCTACGGCGGCGATTTCGGCGACAAGCCGAACGACGGCAACTTCTGCGGCAACGGCCTGCTGCTGGCCGACCGCCGCGTCACGCCCAAGCTTTATGAGATCAAGCGCCTGTACCAGAATGTGGACTTTACGGCGATCGACGCGGAGCGCGGCCAGATCGAGCTGAAAAACAAATACCTGTTTACCAACCTGAATGCCTTTACGCTGCGCTGGCAGCAGTTTTCGAAAGACGGCGTGTTTCGCAGCGGCGAAACAACGGTCGATCTGGAGCCCGGCGAAAAAACCGTTGTGGATCTGGAGCTCAGCCGCGCCACGAACAGCGAGTATTACCTGAACCTGTCGCTTGTGGCGCCCGGCCTCTTGTGCGAGGAAAATGTGGTCGCAGCGGCACAGTTCGTCATAAACGAATTTGAAAACGCATATTATGAACCCGAACCGCTCGATGAGCTGATCGTGGCCGACACCTACGGTTCGCTGCGCGTGATGGGCGGCAAAATGTCGGTGCGCTTCAACCGCCGCAATTCCTGCCTGGCCGGTATTACGGTCAACGGCGAAGAGCTTTTGGCCGGTGAAATGCGCCTGAACTTCTGGCGCGCCCTGACCGACAACGACCGCGGCGCGCGCGTCGGCGCACGGCTCGGCATGTGGAAGTATGCCGGCGAGGCGCCGAACACCACGTTCAACATTGAAAGCTACCATGTGTTTGACGAGGGCAGAAAGGTCATCATCTCCGTTACGGCCAAGATCTATACGGAGCCGGTGTCTGCGGCCAGCCTGATCTTTACGGTCACGTCGGCCGGCATGCAGATCGACTACACGTTCAACCCAAACCCCGCTTTGCCCGAGGTGCCCGAGGTGTCGCTGCTGTTCCCGCTGTCCGGCGTGTTCGACAAGGTGCGCTATCTCGGCCGCGGCCCGTTCGACAATTATATTGACCGCGACAGCGCTGCCGATATCGGCCTTTATACGGAAAAGATCGACAGCATGTATGTGGACTATTTAAAGCCGCAGGAGTGCGGCAACCGTACCGGCGTGCGTTCGGCCGTGCTGACGGGCGGCAAAAAGCGCCTGGCGTTTTCCGCCTCCACCCAGGTGGAGATGAACGTGTCCCGCTGGCTGCCCGACGAACTGGAGCGCGCACCGCACGGCTATGAACTGCCGCAGGGCAACAAAACGGTGCTGCGTGTCATTTGCCGCCAGCAGGGCGTCGGCGGGTATGACAGCTGGGGCGCAGAGCCGAATGAAATTTATAAAATTAAAACAGACAAACCGTACAGACTGTTGTTTAAAATAGACTTTTAACAAACGCCGTGTCGCATATCTGTGGCACGGCGGGCATTTTTACAGAGCGTTTAGAAAGATTTTACTTGACAATTTTTTCAAGAAGTATTATATATAGATAGTAGTTTACATAAGAACTGCCACCGGCTGCTGCAGCCGGTTTTTACATAAAAACGGCGCCGCCTGCCGGTGCCGAATCTGCTAATGAAAGACGGAGAGGAAGAACGAATGGATCTAAAAGATAAAGCTATGGCTTCTGTGGTCAACATGCTCATTAAATATGTCAGAAAAGACTTTGACAAAAACGCAATGAACCTGCTGAACCTTGTGGAAAAGCTTGACGTAAAAAAGGTCAACCAAACAACGTACGACGGCCTGCACAAGGCCCTTGGCGACAAAAACAACAACTGGTACCGCTTCGTGAAAAGCCTGGCGCTCGAAACAGACGAGGGCGTGCTCAAAAAGCTGGTGCCGGCTGCGCTCAATGTGGCTATGTACAGCTACTCCAAGCGCATGGAAAGCATCGAAAAGTACAACTGCAACGTCCCCTGGGCGATCCTGATGGACCCCACGGCGGCCTGCAACCTGAAGTGCAAGGGCTGCTGGGCAGCGGAGTACGGCCACCAGAGCAGCCTTTCTTATGAAACGCTGGCCCGCATCATCAAAGAGGGCAAGGAGCTCGGCACCTACATGTACCTGTTCACCGGCGGCGAGCCGCTGGTGCGCAAGGCCGACCTGATCCGCCTGTGCGAGGAAAACCCGGACTGCGCTTTCATGTCGTTTACCAACGGCACTCTGTGCGACGATGCGTTTGCCGACGAACTGAAGCGCGTCGGCAACCTGTACCTGGCGTTTTCGATCGAAGGCTATGAGGACACAAACGACTTCCGCCGCGGCGAAGGCGTTTACAAGCAGGTCGTCGAGGCAATGGCCCGCCTGAAAAAACGCGGCGTGCCGTTTGGCGCTTCGCTTTGCTACACCAGCAAAAACACCGAGGTGCTCGGCTCTGACGAGTACATGGACTGGCTGATCGAGCAGGGCACCCGCTTTGCCTGGTTCTTTACATACATCCCCTGCGGCAACGGCGCTGTGACCGATCTGATGGTCTCGCCGGAGCAGAGAAAGCACATGTACAAAAAAATACGCGAATGGCGCCAGACCAAGCCGATCTTCGCGCTCGACTTCTGGAACGACGGCGAGTATGTGCAGGGCTGTATTGCCGGCGGCCGCCACTATTTCCACATCAATTCAAACGGCGACTGCGAACCGTGCGCGTTCATCCATTACTCAAACGTCAATATTAATGAGTGCTCGGTGATCGAGGCGCTGCAGAGCCCGCTGTTCAAGGCTTACTACAAGCGTCAGCCGTTCAACAACAACATGCTGCGTCCGTGCCCCATGCTTGACAACCCCGAAAAGCTGGTGGAAATGGTCAAGGAAAGCGGCGCGCACTCCACCGAGATGCTGCACCCTGAAAGCGCCGAAGAGCTGGCGGCCAAAACGCGTCCGGCCGCTGAAAAGTGGGCGCCTGTGGCCGACGATCTGTTTGATTTTGACGAATATGTCAAAAAGCATGTAAAAGATGTCAACATGTACAATTACATGAAAGAGGAAAACGACCAGCCGTAAAAGCGCGTTTTCCTGCATAAAATAATATGTGTGCAAACGGCGGAAGTCACTTTGTGTTTTCGCCGTTTTTTGCAGTTGCGAGGAAAGTTATGTTCTTTAAAAAAAGCGGCCCGGCCTGGCTCATTGCCGGGCTCGGCAACCCGGGCATTCAGTATGAAAACACGCGCCACAACGCCGGCTTTATCGCCATGGACGCGCTTTGCAGCGACTGCGGCGTTGCGCTCAGGCGGCTGAAATTCCATGCTTATGCTGAAACGGCTGAGATCGCGGGGCAAAAGTGCCTTTTGATGAAGCCGCAGACGTACATGAACAACTCCGGCGAGGCGGTGGCCGATGCGGCCGATTTTTACAAGATCGCCCCCGAACACATTTTGGTGTTTTCCGACGATGTTTCGCTGGAACCCGGCCGGCTGCGCATCCGCCGCAAAGGTTCGGCCGGCGGCCACAACGGGCTGAAAAGCATTATTGAACTGACCGGCAGTGAAAACTTTGTGCGCCTAAAAATCGGTGTTGGCCAAAAACCGGCCTATATGGACGATCTGGCCGACTGGGTGCTTTCGCGCTTTACGCCGGCGGAAAAAAAGCTGGTCGAAACGGCCGGGGCGCATGCGGCCGAGGCGGCCAAACTGATCGTTGCCGGTCAAATCGACCGCGCCATGAATCTGTATAACACCTAAGGTGTGAATTTTTGTTAAAGGAAATATCTATGTCTTGCTTTTCTAAAATCCTTCAAGAAAGCAGTGCGTATGTAAGCCTCAGGGACGCTGCCGCTACCCGGTCAGCGCCGCTTGGGGCCATTGGCCTTTCGCCTGTGCACGCTGCCCATGTGACCCACGCGCTTTGCAGCGACCTGCAAAAGCGCGCGTTTGTCGTTGTGCCGGACGAGGCAACGGCCATCCGCCTGACGGAAGACCTGCAAAATTTCGGCACGAATGCCTGTTTTTACCCGCAGCGCGAATTTGTGTTTGTGCACGCCAGCGGCGCTTCGCACGAAACAGAGCACCTGCGCACCGGCGTGCTCGGCCGGCTGCTTTCGGGCGAGGCCGACTGCGTGGTGGCCAGCGTGGGCGCGGCGGCGCAGCTCACCGTGCCGCCCGGTGTGCTGGGCAGCCGTTCATTCACCCTGAAGCGCGGCAACCGGATCGACCCGGCGGCGCTTGCCGGGCGGCTGGAGGCCTGCGGCTATTCGCGGTTTGACATGGTGGACGGCGTCTGCCAGTTCAGTGTGCGCGGCGGCATCGTAGACGTGTTTCCAAGCGCAGCCGAAAGCCCTGTGCGCATCGAATTTTGGGACGATTTTGTTGACAATCTCTTTACGTTCGACCCGGTCACCCAGCGGCGCACCGGCGAAGTGCAGCGCCTTACGGTGCACCCGGCGGCCGAGGTGCTGGCCGAATCACCGGAAAAGCTCATCGCAAAAATCGAGGCGTTAAGCGCTTCCCTGCGCGGCAAGGCCGTGCACACGGCGCGTCCCGCGCTGGAACGCGACATAGAAGCGCTGCAGACGGCCGGCCGCCTGGGCAGCTACGACAAGTACCTGCCGCTGCTTTATCAGTCGAACGGCCTTTTGGATTATATGAACGACGGCGACCTGCTGATCTGCGTGGACTCGGCGCGCGTCAAGGAACGTCTGGTCAACCAGAACAAGCTGATGCTCGAAAACGTCAAAGGTCTTTTCCTGACCGGCGAGCTGTGCAAGGGACTCGACCGGTTCATGCTGACGTTTGACGATTACGCCGCTGTCTGTAAAAAGCGTTCAGCGATCTATTTGGACAATTTTGCCCGCACTGCGTTTGATACGCCACTCGGCGGCCTTTATACGTTCGAGTGCCGCCAGTCGGGCGCCTGGAACGGCACGCTGCAGCATTTGAAATCGGAATTTTACCCCATGCTGCACCGCGGTTACACGGTTGTGATCGCGGCCGGCACCAAGCGCGCCGGTGCGGCCCTCGCCCACGATATTTCGTCTATGGGCGCGCAGGCGCACTTTTTTGAAACGCAGCCAAACGCATTTGTGCCGGGTGCGGTCAACGTGCTGGCACAGTCGTTTTCGGTCGGTTTTGAGTACCCGGCGCTGCACTTTCTGGCCATCACTTACCCCAAGCGCGGTGTTTCCAAAAAGAAAAGCACTTCCCGCAGCTCGAAAAACGCTTTCCAGTCGCTCGACGAGCTGACCCGCGGCGACTACATCGTGCATAACGTGCACGGCATCGGTATTTTTGAGGGCATCGAATCGCTGGAGATCAATAAGGTCAAAAAAGACTACATCAAAATTGCCTATTCGGGCGGCGACGCGCTTTATGTGCCGGTCACCCAGCTCGATCTGGTGTCTAAATACATCGGCCCGCGCGAAGACACGCGCGTTAAGATCAACCGCCTTGGCTCGGGCGACTGGCAGCGCGCCAAAAAGAAGGTGCGCGCCTCGGTGCAGGACATGGCAAAGGAACTGACGGCGCTTTACGCGCGGCGTATGGCCACAAAGGGCTACGCTTTTTCGCCGGACGGCGACCTGCAGCGCGATTTTGAGCTGCGCTTTGCCTACGAGGAAACTTCGGACCAGATCCGCTGTACGGAAGAGATCAAAAAGGACATGGAGCGCCCGGTGCCGATGGACCGCCTGCTTTGCGGCGACGTCGGCTTCGGCAAAACCGAGGTGGCGCTGCGCGCGGCGTTCAAGTGCATTGCCGAGGGCAAGCAGTGCGCCATTCTGGTGCCCACTACGGTGCTGGCCATGCAGCATTTCCAGACGGCCACCAAGCGTATGGAGGCGTTCCCGGTGCGGGTGGAAATGCTTTCGCGTTTCGTGCAGCCGAAAAAGCAGCGCGCCGTGCTGTCGGCTGTGAAAAGCGGCGAGGTCGATCTTCTGATCGGCACGCACCGCATCATCTCGAAGGACATTCAGTTTCACGACCTGGGTCTTTTGATTATCGACGAGGAGCAGCGCTTCGGCGTTGCGCAAAAGGAAAAGCTTAAGGAACGTTTTCCGCGTGTGGATACGCTGACCCTGTCGGCCACGCCGATCCCGCGCACGCTCAATATGGCCATGAGCGGCATCCGCGACATGAGCATTATTGAAGAGGCGCCGTCCGACCGTTACCCGGTGCAGACCTATGTGCTGGAATATGACTTCGGCGTTTGCGTGCAGGCGCTGGAGCACGAACTTTCGCGCGGCGGCCAGGCCTACTACCTGCACAATGACATCGCCACGATCGATTCGCTGGCTTCGCGCATCAAGGCCGCGCTGCCCCAGGCATCTGTCGCCGTTGCCCATGGGCGCATGAGCGAAGAGGAGCTTTCCGACGTGTGGACCTCGCTTTTAAACGGCGAGACCGACATCCTTGTCTGCACCACCATTATCGAGACCGGCGTGGACGTGCCGAACGTCAACACGCTGATCATTGAAAACGCCGACCGTATGGGGCTTGCCCAGCTGCACCAGATCCGCGGCCGCGTCGGGCGCAGCAACCGCCAGGCGTTTGCCTACCTCACGTTTGAACGCGGCAAGGCTGTGTCGGAGATCGCGGCCAAGCGCCTGGACGCCATTCGGGATTATACCGAGTTCGGCGCCGGCTTCAGCATTGCCCTGCGCGACCTGGAGATCCGCGGTGCCGGCAGCGTGCTCGGTGCGCGCCAGCACGGCCATATGGAGGCCGTCGGTTACGACATGTATATCAAAATTTTGGAGGAAGAGATCCGCCGCCAGAAGGGCGAGGAACCGCCGCAGGAAGAGGAGGACTGCCTGATTGACCTGCCCGTCAGCGCCCACATTCCCGAAAGCTATATCGCTTCTACCCAGCAGCGCCTTTCGGTCTACAAAAAGATCGCCGCCGTTAAAACGCAGGCGGATGCGGTGGATGTTGCGGGCGAGCTGGCCGACCGCTTCGGCAAGGTGCCCGGCAGCGTGGATGGGCTGATCCATGTGTCGCTCGTGCGCAACAGCGCCACAAAGCTCGGCATTTATGAAATTTCGCAAAAAGGCGAAATGGTCCTTTTCTATTTCCGCGAAATGCAAACGCAGTATTATCTTTCGCTGAACCAGAAAATGCAGGGCCGCGTTTTCCTGTCTGCAGCCAAAAAGCCGTACATTTCCGTAAAACTGGGCGGCGAACCGGTGCTGGAGCTGGCTGCAAAAGTGCTTGAAATTTTAAATACCGCTTCCAATGTATAAATGGCGCCGTTCGGTCAATACTGAGACCGAGGTGTTATTTATGCAAAAAAGTAGTTCAAAAACTGTCAAAAACACGCGGCTTTTGTACTCTGCCATATGCGTTTCCATCATCGCGCTCGGTGTGATCGTTTACTTTGCGTCTGCCGGCACGTCGGATTCGGTCAATAAGTCCACGACCATCACGGAAACAACGACCG
This sequence comes from uncultured Oscillospiraceae bacterium, assembly GCA_900546735.1. Classification (GTDB taxonomy): domain Bacteria; phylum Bacillota; class Clostridia; order Oscillospirales; family Acutalibacteraceae; genus Scybalenecus; species Scybalenecus merdavium. Next base: position 10,727 of record URDW01000016.1, on the reverse strand, counting down.
AAGCAGCGCAGGAGGCACAGCACGCCGTAACGGTCAAGGAAACGACGACCGCCAAGCAAACGACTACGGCTGCCCCGTCCACCACGAAAAAGGAACCGGCTTCTATGGCGCAGGGCGACACCAACACGCCGTACAAGAGCTTTTATAAGTACCCGGTCGGTGAAGAGGTGCAGCGCGCGTTTTCCACCGAACTCGCTTATGACGAGACGATGGAGGACTACCGCTCCCATGCGGCCGTGGACTTTGCCTGCACGATGGGCGCAAGTGTGGAATCCATCAACGACGGTATCGTGCTTTCGGTGCAGAAAGACGGCATGTGGGGCAATGTGGTCGAAATCGACCATGGCGGCAAGCTGGTGGCCGTGTATAAGGGGCTTGACAACGTCAGTGTGGCCAAGGGCGACAGCGTGGCCATCGGCCAGGCCATCGGCACGGTCGGCACCATCCCGTGCGAAAGCGCGCAGGAAAGCCACCTGCACCTGGAAACAAAGCTGGACGGCGAGTTTGTAGACCCGCTTAAAGTGATGGGCAAAACAGAGGAGACGACTTCTGCCGCCTCCTAAGGAATATTGAAAAAAGACCGGGCTGTGCGTCACTCAGCCCGGTCTTTTTCGTTTTGGTCGGTCAGCCCCAGCAGGTAGTCGGCCGAAACGCCGTAGTATTTGCAAAGCGCAATGATGTGGCGCACCGGAATTTCGTTGATCCCTTTTTCATAGCGGGAATACACCTGCTGCGTCGTGCCCAGGTATCCGGCCACCTCCTGCTGTGTTTTGTCGTGGTCCTCGCGTAAGTCGCGCATCCGTTCCGTGTAGTTTTTCATAGTGCGCCTCCGATTTTTGTGCTGCATAAATTTTACGGTACACGGGATATTGCATGTTGACAATACACCTAATATGGTGAAAATGAAAACGCGTTAAAAATGCGCGTCCCATTTATTTTTTGTTGTGGAGGTTATTGTATGAGAAAAATGAAAAAAACACTCAGCCTGCTTTTGTCGCTCATTACGCTTTTAAGTGTCTCGGTGGGCGCCGGCATTTTGGCCCGCGCACAGGACAGCGCCGGTACATTTACTTACGATGTGCTTGACGACGGCACAGTCATGCTCACCGGTTACACCGGCACAGCGTCAGATGTGACAGTGCCGGCTGCCATAGACGGTCATGCGGTTTATGGCATTGCGTCCGGAACTTTTCAGGAAAAGGAAAATGTGCAGACGATTACACTGGAAAGCGGCATTACATATGTGGATTATTCTGCGTTTGGCTATTGCCCGAATTTACGCAGCGTACGTCTTTGCGACACCGTGGAAAAAGTGGAAACCAATGCCTTTATTTATTGTCCTAAATTGGAAACCATTACCGTGGATACCACGAACCCGGTCTACGACAGCCGTAATGGCTGCAACGGTCTGGTCGAAACGGCGACCAACACTTTTATTGCCGGCGGCAGCCGGTCTGCGATTCCCGAGGGCATCGTGCCTGAACAGACCGACAGCGTCTATACATCTGGCTCTGACCGGCCGGCAACCATCTATTGCACCTACGCGCTTGACGATCTGCTGGGTGTCACGGTGGATTATGTGCCGGTGCCGGCGGAAAATTATACGCTTGCTTCCGGTTCCACGGTTTTGCAGCTGCACCCGGATTTCTTGAATACGCTGTCGCCCGGCGAACATGTCGTTTCACTGAACTATAAAAACGCCACGGCTTCTGCAGTGCTGACCATCGAAAGCGAAGACGAGCCTTCCGCGCCGCCGGAGGACACGACAGTGCCCGATAAGCCGGCCGGGCCGTCTGAGCCTGCTGATCCGACCGAGCCTGCTGCTCCGGACGGCACGACTGCCCCGGTGCAGGATACTACGGCAACAGAACCGTCTTTTGCACAGTCGCAGCAAAGCGGTGTGCAAAAATCACCGGCGACGGGCGCCGGCAGCATATATATTACGCTTGCTGTTTCCGGCGCGGCCATGGCCGGCATTTTGGTGCTTTGCCGCAAGAAAAAAGCGGGTGCCTGCTAAAAGAAACGCCTAAAACAATACGCCCCAAAAGCGACTGCTTTTGGGGCGCTTTTTTGCGCTTGCCGTTTTTCTTCAGCGAAACGCAATGTAGGTGTAGCTCGTGCCGGCTTTGTTCAGGAGGCGCAGCTCGTTGGCCAAAACGGTGGTCGTGTCGTTGCGCACGGTGAAGGCGCCGCTTTGCATGGTCAGGCCCGCCGTGCTGCCGCGCTTTGTGCCGATGGCAAAATAAGTCTCCTTGATCCTGTTGTTGAAATCGCACACAAAGGCGGGTGCGTTGTTGGCGTAAAGGATCAGCATAGACGGTTCAAAGTCGCACGCCAGGGTGATCGTGCGGCTTTCCGTGTCGTCACCGATGTAGCTGCCCGTGAAAACGGGCGCGTTCCACTTGCTGCGTTCGCCGTCTGTAATGTGGCGTACCGTGTCGGTGTCGTGCGTTTGAAAGGCGTCGTCCAAAATCTCGTTGTCGCTGTTGAAATCCTCCATTTTCGGCACGTCTGCACCGATCCAGGCGTTCAGGTTTAAATACTCGGTTTTATTTGTGCTGCTCATGTCTCTTCTCCTATCGTGTGAATCATCCGCCAGCTCAGTCCGGCGCGGTCGCAGGCGTAAAAGCTGTTGCCCTGCGCGTCAAACACCGACCAGGGCACGCCGCTGCCGCCAAGCTCCATGCCGAAAAACGGTGGGAAAAAATTGCGCAGCAGGCGCAGAAAGTCGGCAAAATCTGTGTAGTTCTGCGCGGTGATGCCGCTGAGGATCAGGCATTTGCCGCTGTAGGTGCATTGCACTTCGGCAGGCTGCTGCTCGCTTATGGCCTCTGAAAGTGGAAAAAGCTTCGGCGTAACGGTCATTTTCTGCACCATGTCCTCAGCTGTGCATTTGGCGGCCATCGGGCGGATCTGGTTTTGAAAGCGCTGCAGGTATTCGCCCTGCGCCTGTGTCAAAAAAATGCCGCTTTCGATCTGCTGTAAATGTACCAAAGCATTTTCCAGTTCCTGCGCTTCGGCCGCTGCCTCGGCTTTGGCGACGGGACCGTTCAGCCCGGTAACGGCCAAAAGCGTTTCCAGCCGGCTGTAGATCTCAGACGGCATACAGCGTGACCTCCTCCACCGTGTTCAGCGAAACGTATTTTCCGGCGGGGCAGGGCAGGACGCCCGCCAGTGCCTGCGTGCACTGTACATTGCACGCTTCAACGTCGTCCAGCTGCAGCAGCGCATTTTCTATTTCGGCCAGTGCCAGGCCCTCGTCAATGCGGCTGGCGCCGCTTAGCTGCAGCAAAATTTCGTTGGCCGCCTGCACCAGATTTTGCCGGTCCGGCTCACTGTAGGGCGAAACGCCAAGGGAGATGTGCAGGTCATAGCTTTGTGCTTCGGCTACAAGCGGCTGCAATGTGATACCGAACATGTCCAGGTAGGCAAACTGCACCAGAAACTCCAAAACAAACTGCCAGCTGGATGTGTCACCGTCCAGACGTACGGCAATTTGCAGGGTGGTGTCGTCCGGCACGCGCACACGGCAGTCGCGTACGCCGTCCATGCGCATACACGCGTTGCGGATGGAGGCTTCGTTGTAGCCGTTCATGTACTCGCGAAAGTAATCCAGCACCCGTACGCGAAAGTGCGCGTCGTCCTCTTCGTCAAAGCCGCCGGCCAGCGCTTCGGCGTTTGTCACACGCACAATGCCGCCGGGCGGGTTGACCACCGTGTCGATAAAGCCGGCCGGCCGGTTGTACTTGGTGCCGGGCTGGGCCGCCGTTACGCCGACGCTCGCCGTGGCGTTTGCCGCCGCTATGGTCACCGCTTCGTCTGTGAAGTACTGAATGTATGGGGCGCCGGCTGCACACACGGCCGTGCCCTGGTCAATGGTGATGCTGCCCTGCGTGTCTTCAGCGGCCGTAAACGTCACCTCGCCGGTGGTGCGCGCGGCGCTTTTGCGCGTTAGCGAAAAGACTGCGCCGGCTTTGTCCAGGTATTCGCCGGTGCTCGTTTCGGCAAACGCCTGCTGCAAAATGAAGTCGCCGAAAGTGTACAGCGCAAACACTTCGGCGGCCACGGCTTCCAGGCGCACCAATATTTCGCCGGAGCGGTCCGGGTCTTCGCCGCTCTGTTCAAAAAAGCGCTTTTTCATGCGCGTTAAAATTTCATCATAGGTTTGTGTCAAAGTGGATCGCCACCTCCGTTTCCTGCCCGTAAAACACAATGGTCAGCCGGGCTTGTCCGTTTTCAAAATGCGCATTTTTCACCAACACGCCCTCGTATTTTTCCAGGCAGCGGCGTGCGGCCGCCAAAAGGTTTTCATGGTACGGGTAGCTGCTGGCGGCTGCGGCGGCTGTGCTGCCGAATTCCTTGTTGGGGTAAAACCGGCCGCGGCGGCAGAACAGAGCCGTGCGCAGGTCCTGCAGCACCTGCTCCATCTGCCCGGCCTTTTCCGCCGCGCCGTTTGTAAATACATAGTCGCCGTTTTCGATTTTATTGGCCATTTTCTATTTCCCCCTGTGCGCTGATTTTTAGGCCGTTGATGATCACGCTGCCGTCGTTTTGCAGGCGGATGTACGCGCCGCCGGCCGAGTAAAGCTCCACTTCGCCGCTTTCCACTGCACTGCAGTCGGTGCGGCAGCCGCAGATCAGGCGCTTGGCGCCGTCAGAAAGCACAAGCACCTCTTCGCCCTTTGGCGCAAGCGTGCGCAGGCCGTAGGGCAGAAAAAATTCCGAAAGCCGCATGCCGGCCTCGCCGTTCGCCTCAAAAAAACCGGCCTGCGACGCGGTCACGCCGGCAGTCTGTACGGCCGCGTTTTGGCGGCTGCCCGCCAGTTTTTTACTGATCCACATAGTGCATCTCCTTTGCATCGCAGATTTTGCCAAGCCGCAGCTCGGTCACGCTGCCGCTTTGCGTTATGCGCCTGTTGATCTCCTGAATGGCGTATGTGCCGCTGAGTCCCAGCGGTTCGCTGTTCAGCTCTACCCGGCCGCACAGCTGTGCCGGCGCCAGCCCCTTCAAAGTGAGCTCGGCCTGCATGTAGCCGTTGATTGCCGTTTGGATCCGGCGCGCCGCTTTGTTTTTGCGCAGCCACACCGGCGTGCCGTTCAGGCTTATCTTGCGTGTGCGCCGAATGCCGGCCTCCTCGGCCAGCAGGCTTTTGCAGTGGCGGCTGTAGGCCGTGTCCCCGTCGCTTTTGTAGTCCACTGTGCTGATGGGCTCGGCACGGTTGATGACCGCACGCGCCTGCAGAACCGTGTCGGGCGCAAAGCTGTACAGTGCGCCCGGCTCTGCCGGGTGGATGCACTTTTCGCTGTCGATCCAAATGTCTTTGCCGGTCGCCGCCCAGTAAAATTCGCTGAGCACCGCGTAAAGCGACATGCCTTTTGTCACGTCAAAGCTGACCTGCAGCGCGGCGGGCGCCAGGCTGCTTGTAAAGCCGAAAGGCGCGGCGGTCAGCGCCAGCACGCTGTCCGTGCCGGGGCAGTAGAGCGTCATCGGCTCTGCTTCGTTGTCCACCAAAACGGCCGCTTCGCTGCGCGCGTAAAAAAAGCAGCGAAAGCCGTTTTCGTCGTATTGCGCCGTCTGCCGGTCGGTAAGGCCGCTGAAAAGCAGCTGCCCGTCTGCTTCGGCCTGTATGCGCACGACCTCGCCCGGTGCATCCGGCAGGTGCAGCCAAACGCGCAGGCTGTCGCAGGCGGCGTCCAGCGCGGCTGTGATCTCGCACGACAGGATCTCGCGGCAGGCCAGGCGCTTTTGGTCTATCGTTTCAAGCCAGATCGTCATGGATCAAGATCTCCTGCCCTTCGGTAATGTCAAACGGCGATTTCAGGCCGTTTCTTTGAATCAGCGCCTCCAGCGGCACGCCGCACCTGGCTGCAATGTCAAACAGGTTCTCGCCGCTTTGTACGGCTGTTTTTGTGACGGCGCAGATCGGCTTCGGCGCGCGCATGTCCTCTTTAAAAACAGCCCGGTAGGTGATTCTTTCGCCGTCTGCCGCGATCGTAAACGTCAGCTTTTCAAAAAATACGCGCCGGCTGTCATCGTAAGGGATGTAAAGCTCGCCGCTGCCGCTTTCGCGCTGCAGGGCGGTCATGGCGTGCATCTCTTCGCGTGCAGTGTCGCCGTACAGTTCGCCCTGCACGGTGATCACGGCCGGGTCGGCGCAGATCTCCTGTGTGGTCGTACGCCAGCCGGGCGCTTTCTGGTCGCTGAGCGTTTTGGCGGTGCTGATCTCCACCGTGTACGGGTTTGCCGGGAATAAAAAGTCCTTAAACTGCAGGCGCACGGCGCTCATCGTTCGTCCTCCTCTATGTAAACGGCGTAGCGCCGCGCATCCAGCTGTGCTGCCAGCGATATTTCGCGCATGGCTTCGGATGTTTCGGGGCTATGGGTGTTTTGTTCAGATGTCGGCTGCATCGCTGTCTCCTCCCATCTGCAGCTTTGTGTTCTTTTCAAATCCGGCTGTGCAGATGTAGCAGCTGCTCGTCACATCCGCATACTCGTCGGTCCACTGCCCGCTTTGGGCAAAGCCGTTTTGCAGCAGACAGCCGGAAATTTTTGCACAGCAGGTCAGCCGCTCGCCGCTGCCCCGGCGAAACGGCGTGTACACGCGCACCGACAGCGTTACGCCGGCGGTTTTTACATCGCCGCCGATCTCGCTGTTATCCAGCCGTATGGCGCTAATGCCGATGCACACAATGCTTTTTTGCGGCAATGTCGGCAGCGCCCGCCCCGGAAAGGCCGCCATGATCTTGGCGTTTTCACAAAGCCATTCGTCCTCTTCAAGCGCCGCCTGCGCCGCGTCGATCATTTCAGTGATAAAATCCATCTTGATCCTCCGTGCACAGGCGCAGGATGCCCCAGTAAAACTGCACCTTGTCCCCGGCCAAAAAGGCCTCGCGCCGTTTAAAGGTAAAGCGCTGGCCGGCGCTGACCACAAACGCTGTGTCCGGCAGGGCCGTAATGTCGCGGTCGGCCGGCCCCAGGTACACATAAAAGTCTACGCCGGCAAAACCGGCCGGGGTGGCCGTCGGTTCAAAATTGGTTTTGTTCTTGCGCCAGGTCGAGGTGATGATGCACAGAAAGCCGTCGCTTTTTTGCCCGTCTGTTTCAAAGCAGGCTGTCCGGCCGCACAGCTCCATCACCTTTTTAATGTCTTTTGTCTTGTCCATTTAAACCCCCATAAAGGCAAACGCGTCGGTGCAAAACATGCCGGTGCAGCTTTTTTCGGCGCTTTGCAGCAGCTGCTTGGCCGCTTCGGCGCGCGCCGTGCTGTTTGTGATGGAAATGTCGCCCGCTGTAAAGGAAGCAAAGTCGTTTTTGGCATCTTCACACAAACAGATCATGTAGTAGGCCAGCGCCGCTGCATAGCTCAGTGCGCGCGCATCTGCGGCGTCAGCGCCGTCGTTCAGCCGCGCAGCCGTCCGGGCGCAGGCCAGGTCGGTGATCTTGTCGTAAGCGGCGGCCTCTTCCTCGGTCAGACCGCTCATTTGCAGCAAAATGTCCAGCACCTGTTTTTTGTCCATGGCTCTTCCTTTCTGCCGCGGTGGCGTGCACCGCGGCGTATTTTTTTGTTTATTCTGCGCAGACGACGGCGTCGGCGAAAATGCGCGAGAAGCCCGCGGTCGCCGTGATGGCCGCACGTTCCAGCTGGCGGTCGATCAGCTTGTCAAACTCGGTCTGCACGCCGCCGGCCTTCACCATTTCAAGCGCGCAGGTGCGGTCAAGCGCCAGCAGGCTGTCGCCCAGCTCCGCAGAACCGCTGGCCACCAGCTCGGCGCCGAGCGGGGTGATCATCTGGCCGGTCGCGTGGAAGTTCAGGCCGGCCTCGGCGTCCTGGAACTGGCTCAGGCCCAGCAGCTTGCCGGCCGCCTCGTAGCTGCCCAGCAGCGTGGTCATGTTGTAGGGCTTCAGTTTGGCCCAAATGCCCACCAGCTGGTCAAAGCTCATCTCGTCTTCCAGGGTATATGTTTTGGCGCCGGTCTTTTTCAGCTCTTTGATCGCGTCGTCCGCAAACGAAAGGGCGATCTGCCGGCCGATCTGCTTGAGCGTGATCGTGAACAGATCCAGGTGCTGGAAGCGGATGGCTTCGTAGGAGGAAACCAGCATGCGCCCGCGTTTCCTGAGCGCCACGACGCTCTCTTTCGTCTGGATCGTCGTTTCGGGGATGAATGCGCCCTCGGCCACTTCTTTCAGCTTTTTGCCGTCCGTGCCGCTCACGCTTTCCACCGCGCGGTAATCGAGTGCGTCAATGTCCGTTACGGTCGCGGTCAGTTTGGAAAGGATGTCGCAGTCCTCCATGCCCTGACGAACGGCGCGCGAAATGTATTCCGGAAACAGCGCCGCCGCATCGGTCGTGGAAAAGAATTTCTCCACTGTGTCGGAGCCGCGGCCGCTGACTTTAATGTCAAAGCGCTTCAGCTGTCTCTGGTAAGCGTCCAGACCCTCGTAGGGCGTGCCCTTGTAGTTCTCAGAAGGGTCCAGTTCCTCCAGCGCGGCCGTAAAGCCCTTTGTCGTTGTGTAAAGCCCTTTTTCAAGCTTAATGTTGTCAAATCCCATCTTTGTCCTCCCGGTAGATTAAAGAATGATGCCGACCGTGTCGGTGCCTTTTGAAATGACCAGGTGCGTCATGGCGCCTGTGGAGGCGCCGGTCACGCCGTTTGCGCCGTCGGTGTCCATTTTGCAGTAGCCGTAGGTAATGGTGCCGCCGGCTTTCAGTTCCATGTAGCCGCGCATCTGCACGCCGGCAAAGTCGCCGCGCTTTGTGACCACAAGCCCCACAAACGGCTCTTTGGCCGCACATTTGGCCACGGTACCCTCGCCGCTGACTTTCACCAGGTCGCCGATCGCGACATCCGGTCCGTAAAAGGTCAGTACGTTCGTTTCAAATCCCTGATATGCTGTGTCCATAGTTCCTCCTAAATTTTAAACTGTGCAAATTTTTCTTTTTTGTCTTTACCGTTTGCCGGCGTGCGCAGCAGCTGCGGTTCGGCGGCCGTTCGCGCCTGCCGGTAACGCAGGGCATTTCGCAGCGCCTGCAGTTCTTTGGTGGTCAGCCGCTCGGTCAGCGTACTGACGTTTTCGTGTGCAAGCTCCGGCAAAAATTCGGCAAAACTGCGCATCACCTCGCCGGCCAGCTCGGTGCGAAAGGCTTTGGCCAGGTCGGCCTCTTCCTGCAGCCGCGCCAGCTTGTCCTGCAGGCGTGCGGCCGCGGCTTTGGTCAGCGTCACGCTGCCGTCCGGCAGCTCGGTGCAGGCTTTCGTTACGCCGGCTTCTCTTTGTGCCGGCACAGCCACAAAGCTCCACTCGTAGGCGTCGGTCGCGTTTTCCAGTGCAAAGTAACAGCGCTTGTCGCCGTACACCTGCCCGCCGGTGTGGGCGCAGGGCGCGGCAAAGCGGTCGGCACCGCAGACGGAGCAAATACATTTTTCCGTGCGGCACGAGACCGACACTTCTTTTTTGATGCCGGCTTCGATCTCGCGGATCAGGTCGGCATTTTCGCCGGTGCGCACCATGTAGGCGCGTGCTTTCAGCTGGTAAAAATCGCGGCCGTCCGCCGTTTTCTTGCCCGGTATGGCCTCTACCCATGCGTCAAAAATGCGCGCTTTCTGGTCGCCGGCTTTCATGGAGTGGTCAAAAATGCCGGTCTTGCCTTCAAACAGCTTGGCCAGCTGCTGCAGCGTTTCCACCGTAAAGCGCTCGTTGTCGCGGTCGATGTCGTTGTTGCAAAGCTGTACGCTGAATGTGTAAAGGTCGTCGGTCGGAATGTCGCCCTGCGCATAGGCGCTGATTTTTTCCAGTTCCTGCGCCGACAAACAGGGCTCAGTCGGCTTGTCCATTTTCTGCCTCCTTTCTGAGTTTTTCTGCCTGCGCTCTGTAAAGCTCGGCGCGCGCCAGTTCGGTCTCATCGCGCAGGGTAATGTCGTTCCAAACCACTTCTGCCTGCGGCGCGTGCCCGTCGGCCAGAAGCAGCGCGTTTGCGATTTTGCGGATGACCGGCGTCAGCACGGCGCGGTAGCTTTTCAGTTCGGAGGTCAGAATGTCTGCCTGCTCGGCGCTCATGCGCTCGGTCGTGGACCAGGAAAGGCCGAACATGAACGGCGCCAGCCCCGTCTTGGCCACGATCTGCTCCAGCATTTGGCGCACGGGCACTTCACAGTCCAGCACCTGGCTGTCGGCGCCGATCACCTGAATGGATACGTCGCCTACGGCCACAAAGTCTTTTACGCTTTTGCTCTGCATGGCGCTTTTCCACTGTTCGGCCATCTGCTCGGCGTATTCGCGCGCCGTAGCCGGGTCGGCTTCACCTGCCGGCGGGCGGTAGGTCACGGCGTAGCGCAGGTTGCCGGCGCGTTCCCAGTTGGTGCCGATGGTGGTGTAAATTTTCATTAAAATGTCGCTCACAAACGGCAGTCCGCGCAGCAGGCTTGTGCCGCGCAGCTTGCCCGGCTGCGGGTTCAGCACCGAAAACAAAATGCGTTCCGGCCGGCGCACCGGCACGCTGCCGGCGCCGGAGGTGTTGAAAAACTCCACCTCCATGCTTTTTGGGTTCAGGCGAACGTCCACGCTTTCCAGTTCGGCGTTGTAGAGCGCGGCCGGCCGGTCGCCGGCGTAGACGATCTCGCCGAGTGCGCTGCCGTAAGTCAGCAGCTGTTCAAAATAGCTGGACATAAAGGCGTGGATGCCGTGTCCCTGTCTCTTATACACATCTCCGAGCCCACGAGACACTGAGCGA
>URDW01000015.1 GCA_900546735.1 uncultured Oscillospiraceae bacterium | reverse complement strand
CGAGATCGCTCAGTGTCTCGTGGGCTCGGAGATGTGTATAAGAGACAGACGCTGCAGGGTTCACCCCGGAACATCTCTTCCTCCAGACGGTGGTAAGCATAGACGCGCTTGTCGTTTTCCTCCGCACAAATCTGCTGGATCAGCTGCTCTTTTTCGCGGTTCACGTCCTCCTGGAAAAACTGGCCGTCCTCCTGCAGGCGCGGATGAAAGATCAAATCGCAAAGCAGCGCAGCGGCCTGCGCACCGATGCTTTGCGCATCCATCGAATAACGGTCGTCAATACAGGTCAGCCCTAAAGAGAGCACCTGGCTGGCGCCGCTTTTCATGATAAGCGGCTGCAGGTCAGCCCCATAAAGGTAAGCCAGTTCCCGGCTGAGGGCAGACGGTGTTGGGTAACTGCGGCTGACCGACGCGATCACGCGCAGCGCAAGCGCATTGGCCGCCGCGTGCTGCGGGTGCAGCTCGGTCGCAAACGAAACCGAGATCTCGTTCGTTTTAAAGCGGCCGGCCGGCACGGCGATCAGTTCCACCCCTTCGCCCAACGTATATTTTTCAAGGTCATTGTCCATAGGATCACCTCAATAAAGATTACTATTCTTTAATATAACACAAAAAGGTCATATTTTCCATAGAAAAATGCAGGAAGTCCGGCACGCTGCGCAAATTCTTTGTGAATATAAAGTAAATAAAATATGAAAAAGGTCCTTTTTACATCTTATTGTCTGTATGTTTTGCTTTTGATTTCTACAAGCGCCAAGATTGTCGATTTATAAAAGAAGCAGAATTTCTAAAAAAAAGGACTGTTTTTAGAAATTCTGCGGTCTATACAGCATGTATAATATATATAAAACAGCACTTTGTCAGCGGAGAAAAAATGGTTAAAACGAATAAACTGCATGAATATTTGTCCATTTGTACCAGCTGATTTGAGAGGGGTCAAGAATGAAAGAACTTAAGCAGAAAATCCAAACAGGCATAGAAGCGTTACAGCTGTACTGGGACAAGCCGCCGAAAGGGCGCTACATGCCGTTTAAAGAGATCGCCTCGCTGGCCGCCGGCGGCATGGGTGTAAAATTCATTTGTTATGCCGTGCAGCTGATGCTTTTAAGCGTTGGCAACACCCTAATCGGCAACACCATCGGCATTGCACCGCGCGAGATGTATGTGATCTATGTGATCAGCGTGATCGCCAGCTTTCCGCTGACCGGCATCCGCGCCCGCATGGTGGACAACTCCAAAAACAAACGCGGCCGTTTCCGCCCGTATATTTTTACTATGGCCATACCGACCGTTATTTTGGCCATCGGTTTTACCTGGATGCCGTACGAGCAGATGAGCATGCTGTGGAAATGCGTGACGGTGCTGTTTTATAACATCGGTTTTCAGTTTTTCTATATGATGATGTTCGACTCCTACACCAACATCATCAACGTGCTTTCACCAAATACATACGAGCGTTCCGACGCCTATTCCATCACCGGTATTGTGGACTCATTCGCACCGACGATCATCAGCTTTGTACTGCCGCTGCTGGCGCAGTGGGTCACGGGGCAGAACACCATTTACGACATGCGTGTTTACCGGGCCGTGTTCCCGCCCATCCTGCTGGTGGGTCTGCTGCTGACGATCCTGATCTACAACAATACCGAAGAAAGGATCGTGCAGGCCAAAACGCATGTGATCCAGATCAAATTTATGGATTCCCTGCGCGCCATTGGCAAAAACAAATACTTCTGGCTGATCTCGTGCGCCGGGTGGATCGGTTTTCTGGAATCCTCCTTTGCCACCATCCTGGCCTGGCTTTATAACTACCAGAATGCCTGCTCCGCACTGGAATACTCCATTATCACAGCCATTTACGGCAACTCAGCGCTGTGGTCCATGCTGTTTGCCCCGCTGCTGGTGCGCAAGATCGGCAAACGCAAACTGATGATCTACTCCAATTTGATGAGCATCTTCTTCATTATGTGTATGTATCCGGTCGTGACCGATGCGCCGAAAGAGATGATGATCTGGCTGCTGATGGGCTGCATGTTCATCAACGGCGTCGGCACATCGCTTGGCAACACGCTGACATACAGCCTGAACAGCGACATCCGCGACTACCAGCAGTACATCACCGGCGAGCGCATTGACGGCATGTTCTTTGCCGCCGGCCTGATCAGCAGCGTAGTCACGATGATCACCGGCGTTGTGCTGCCCATGATCTACGACTACGCCGGTTTAAATGAAGCAACTGCCCGGTCCCTTGGCTACGACGGAAGCAACGTGTACTACGTTTTGTACGACACCGGTTATTTTGAGCGTATCTGCGGTATTTTGATCATTGCATCCACCATCGGCGCCACGCTGAACGTCATTCCCTATTTCTTCTACGATTTGACCGAACTGAAGCAAAAGGCTATGGTCACCGTGCTGAAGATCCGCGCGCTGTTTGAAGACTACGGCAACGGCGTGCTGTCGGACGAAAAGCTGGTCGAAGCGATCGACCTGATCGACGAGGCGCGCGAATATGTGAACAAAGAGCCCGTTAAGCCCTCCAAGGCCGAGATCAAAGCCGCGCGCAAAACGCACGACAAAGAGAAAATCCGCGCTGCCAGAGCCGCCTACCAGGCGCAGCACGACTACAACGAAAAAATTGCGATCGCAAAATATGTGGTAGAAGAAGTTGACAAATTCGACAGCCCCGAAATGCAGGAGGAACTGCGGTACGCGAACCATGTATATGCAGCCGGCCTGGACGGGCTGAAAAACCTGCACACCATTTCTGTGGCAGACGCACGGCGCATGCCGAAAAAGACAAAGGCCGGAAAACAGCTGCGCAAAAAAATGATCGAGCGCGCCAAAGGCGAGGCCGAAGCCAAAAAAATGCTGGCCAAGCACTACCCGAACGGCATTGAAATGTTTGACATGCAGGTGTTCACCAAGCTGTTTGAAGCAGACGATTCCCTGGAGACAAAGCGAAACGAGCTGATCGAAGCACGCACGGCGGCGCAAAAAGCGAAAGACAAAGACAGACAAAAGGAAATTGCCCGCGAGCTGCGCCAACTGACAAAAGAAAAGCAAAGTAACCAAAAGAAAATGAAAGAGGCCAGCAACGCCTACTCCAAATTTAACCGCGCCGCACGGCCATACCTGAACGCCAAAAAACTGCTGACCCAGCAGGAAAACTACAGCCACTACGACGAGATCAAGGCCAGCTACGAAGAAGCCAAAGCGCGCTTTGCAGCACAGACCGCCGCCGACGCACTGGCACAGGAGCAGGCCAAAAAAGAGCGCGAAGCCTACGCGGCAAAGCTGCGCGCAGAAAAGAAGGCAGCCCGAAAGAAGAACAGAGCGGCCAAAAAATAAAATTGTTTTCTCTTTTGTGTTCTCCTTTACACAGCATAAAGAAACCCCGGATGGTCAGCCAACCGGGGTTTCTTTATTGATTTGTTTTACTGCTGCGGTGCGTAGAAGTCAACAAGCTTCAAAAGTTTGTTGTATTTTTCTACCGCATTATCCGCCGCCGCCTGGAAGAGCTTACCGGCCTTTTCGGGGAACGAACGCTTCAGCGCGCTGTAGCGGGTCTCACCCTCAATAAACTCGATATAGTCGCCGGTCGGCTTCTTGCTGTCGAGCACAAACGGATTCTTGCCCTGCTTGGTCAGATCCGGATTGTAACGGAACAGGTTCCAGTAGCCGGCCATAACGGCTTTCTTCTGCTCTGCCTGATTAAACGGCATCTTAATACCGTGGTTGATACAAGGCGCATAGGCGATGATGAGCGACGGGCCCTTATAAGCCTCGGCCTCACGGATCGCCTTTAAGCACTGGTTGTAATCGGCGCCCATGGCGATCTGGGCAACGTAAACATAGCCGTAGCTCATAGCGATCTGGGCAAGGTCTTTTTTCTTGGTGATCTTGCCGGCTGCCGCGAACTTGGCAACGGCGCCCGTCGGCGTGGACTTGGAAGCCTGGCCGCCGGTGTTGGAGTAAACTTCGGTGTCAAACACAAGGATGTTGACATCCTCATTCTGTGCAATGACGTGGTCAAGGCCGCCGAAGCCGATATCGTATGCCCAGCCGTCGCCGCCGAAGATCCACTGCGACTTCTTCGCGGCAAAATCCGCATCCTTCAGGAAGTCTTCCGCAGCTGCTTTCGCGTCGCCCGTAAGGTCTGCGGCGCGCACCGCATCGATCAGTGCGGCAGCAGGTGCTGCGTTGGCGGTGGAATCATCATATGTGTCCTCCCAGGCCTTGCAGACATCTGCCAGTTCATCGACCGTCTTAAGCACCTGTACGTCAGACAGCAGTCTCTCGCGGACCTGCTTCTGTGCAACAAGCATGCCGTAGCCGAATTCGGCGTTGTCCTCAAACAAGGAGTTGGACCAAGCCGGGCCGCGGCCGTTTTTGTCGACCGTGTACGGCGTGGACGGTGCGGAACCGCCCCAGATGGAAGAACAGCCGGTGGCGTTTGCGATGTACATTCTGTCGCCAAAGAGCTGGGTGACCAGCTTTGCATACGGCGTTTCACCGCAGCCGGCGCAGGCGCCGGAGAATTCAAGGTAAGGTTTTTTGTACTGTGCGCCGATCAGCGTAGCGTCGCTGAACTTGGCAGACACTTCGGGCTTTACGCCGGTGTCCACCAGCGCGTCGAACACAGGCTGGCTCGAAAGCTGCGAAGCGATGGGCTTCATGGTCAGCGAGTGGGTCGGGCAGACATTGGCACAGGAGCCGCAGCCGGTGCAGTCCAGCGCCGAAATGATGATGGCAAAATTCAGCGTGGGCACGACCTTCAGTTTCACGGACTTGGTCGCCTCGGGGGCAGCCGCCAGTTCCTCGTCATTCAAGGCAACGGGGCGGATAACAGCGTGCGGGCAAACCATGGAGCAGCGGTTGCACTGCGCGCAGGTGGCCGGGTTCCACTCGGGCACGTCGTTCGCAATGCCGCGTTTTTCAAACGCAGCAGAGCCCTGCGGATATTCACCGTCTGCACGGTCCACAAACGCAGAGACGGGCAGAGAATCACCGCGCAGATGATCGACCGGATGCAGGATCTCTTTGACGAATTTCTTCATGTCCTCGCGGTCGGTCTTGATCTCGGGCTCAACCTCGTCGTCCACAGCCGTTTTCCAGCTTTCCGGCACATCGACTTTAATGACTTCCTGCGCGCCGCGGTCAATACCGTCGTGATTTGACTTCACGACCGCCTCGCCCTTTCTGGAGAAGCTCTTGGTAGCGGCTGCTTTCATCAGCTCAATGGCCTTTTCCTCAGGCAGGATGCCGGAGATTTTAAAGAACGCGGACTGCAGGATCGTGGAAGCACGGCCGCTCAGACCGACTTCCTCGGCGATCTTGATGCCGTTGATAATATAGAGGTTGATGTTGTTTTCAGCGATGTAGCGCTTCATCTTGGCGGGCAGCTCTTTGTCGAGCTCGTCCGGCGTCCAGATGCAGTTGAGCAGGAATGTGCCGCCGGGCACCAGATCCTCGACCATGTCGTACTTCGTCACATAGGACGGGCAGTGGCAGGCCACAAAATTGGCCTTGTTGATCAGGTAGGTCGAACGGATCGGCGTGTCGCCGAAGCGCAGGTGCGACACCGTTACGCCGCCGGACTTTTTGGAGTCATAGAAGAAATAGCCCTGCGCATACTTGTCGGTATTGTCGCCGATGATCTTGATGGAGTTTTTGTTGGCGCCGACCGTACCGTCGGAACCCAGGCCCCAGAACTTACAGGAAGTCGTGCCGGCAGGCGTTGTGTCGGGGTTCTCCGTCACGTCAAGCGACAGATAGGTCACGTCGTCGGTGATGCCGATCGTAAAGGTCTTTTTCGGTTCGGCAGCCGCCATGTTGTTGTAAACGGAAATGATATTGGCCGGCACAGTGTCCTTGGAACCAAGGCCGTATCTGCCGCCGAGGATCTCTACGCCGTCGAACTTGGAGCCCTTGAGCGCAGCCACAACATCCAGGTAAAGCGGTTCGCCGAGTGCGCCGGGTTCCTTGGTGCGGTCAAGCACAGAAATGGTCTTGACGGAATCCGGGATCGCATCGATCAGGTGCTTGGCCGAGAAAGGACGGTACAGGTGCACGCAGACAAGGCCGACTTTTTCGCCCCTGGCGTTCAGGAAATCGATCGTTTCCTTAATGGTGTCGCAGACGGAGCCCATGGCAATGATCACGCGCTCTGCATCGGGCGCACCGTAGTAGTTAAAGAGTTTATAGTCTGTGCCGAGCTTTTCGTTGACTTTGTTCATGTAAAGCTCGGTCGTGGCGACTGCATCGTTATAGTACTGGTTGCAGGCTTCGCGGTGCTGGAAGAAGATGTCGCTGTTTTCCGCCGAACCGCGCAGAACCGGGTGCTCCGGATTCAGGGCACGGGCACGAAACGCCTGCACGTCTTCCATGTCGACCATAGATTTCAGGTCGTCATAATCCCAGATCTCGATCTTCTGCACTTCGTGCGAGGTGCGGAAGCCGTCGAAGAAATGCAGCACCGGCACACGGCTCTTCAGGGTAGACAGGTGCGCGACGGCGCCAAGGTCCATGACCTCCTGCACGTTGGACGAGCAGAGCATGGAATAACCGGTCTGGCGGCAGGCCATTACGTCGGAATGGTCGCCAAAGATGTTCAGCGCATGGGTCGAAAGGCAGCGGGCCGAAACATGCATGACGCTGGGGATCAGTTCGCCGGCGATCTTGTACATGTTCGGGATCATCAGCAAAAGACCCTGTGAAGCCGTATACGTCGTGGTCAGGGCGCCGGCGGAAAGCGAGCCGTGCACAGCGCCGGCAGCGCCGCCCTCAGACTCCATCTCAACGACTTTGACGGTTTGTCCAAAAATATTTTTTACGCCTCTTGCGGCCATGGCATCCGTTTCTTCCGCCATCGGTGAAGAAGGGGTGATCGGATAGATCGCGGCAACTTCCGTAAACGCATAGCTAACATGCGCAGCTGCGGCGTTGCCGTCCATGGTCTTCTTTTTTCTTGCCATCGGATTTCCTCCTAAAGAAGTAAAATAAATCTGCAGGCGTGAGAAATGCCCACAACTGTTTAGATTATAGCATAGCATATATTTAAATTCAAGCGATTTGCACAAGAAAAGCACACAAAATCTTGCCGTACCTGACAAAAAAACACAAAAAAACGGCACCAGCCACAGAGCCGGCGCCGTTCATTTTAACGTGAAATATTGAAGAAAGCGCAAATGAAATGCTCAGTCCAAAAATGCCAGATAAGCAGCTGCGCAAGCATCGCTCGGCATGCGCCAGTCGCCGCGCGGGCTAAGGCTGACCGTGCCGACCTTCGGCGAGTCCGGCACGCACGAGCGCTTGAACTGGTTATTAAAGAAACGGCGCACAAAAACACCGAGCCATTTGCGCAAGACCGGGCGGCTGTACTGCCCGGCAAACGCCTTTTCAGCGAGCGCCAAAATCTTGTCCGGCGCAAAGCCAAAGCGCACAAAATAGTAAAGGAAAAAGTCATGCAGCTCGTAAGGGCCGATCTGCTCTTCTGTTTTCTGCGCGATCGTACCATCGGCCTCGGGCGGCAGCAGCTCGGGGCTGACCGGCGTGTTCAAAATATCCGTCAGCACGGCGCGGCACGCCTCGCCCGATGCATCGGCAACGTACTGCACCAGATAGCGCACCAGTGTTTTCGGCACAGAGGCGTTGACACCATACATGCTCATATGGTCCGCATTGTAGGTGCACCAGCCCATGGCCAGTTCCGACAAGTCGCCGGTGCCGACCAAAAGCTTGTTTTCTTTGTTGGCAAGGTCAAACAAGATCTGCGTGCGTTCACGCGCCTGCGTGTTTTCGTAAGTGATGTCATGGTTGTCCGGATCATGCCCAATATCTTTGAAATGCTGCAGGCAGGCATCGCGGATGCTGATCTCGCGGATCGTGACGCCGAGCGTGCGCATCAGTTCCAGCGCATTTTCATACGTTCTGTCGGTCGTGCCGAAGCCCGGCATCGTCACGCCCAGAATATCGCTGCTGTCGCGGCCGAGCAGCTTCATGGCCTGCACGCAGACGAGCAGCGCAAGCGTGGAATCGAGCCCGCCGCTGATGCCCACGACGCAGCCGGTAGAACCGACATGGCGCAGGCGTTTGGCCAGGCCGGCCGCCTGGATCGAAAAGATCTCGCTGCAGCGTTCTCGGCGGTCGTCGCCATCAGACGGCACAAAGGGGTGTGCGTCCACAAAGCGATCGGTCATGCAGTCCGAAAGCACGCTCGGACAGTCGATCGTGATCTCGCGCAGATCGCTGCAGTCGGTCAGACGGGCGTTGTCAGCAAAGCTCTTGTTGCGCACGCGTTCATTTTGCAGCTTCTGCACATCCACATCGGCAAAGACCATTTCGGTCTGCTGCGAAAAGCGTTTCGATTCTGCCAGCACGGCGCCGTTTTCACAGATCAGGCATGCACCGCTGTAAAGCAGGTCGGTCGTGCTCTCGTGCGCACAAGCGCCGGCGTAAAGATAAGCGCCCAGGCAGCGCGCCGACTGGTTCTGAATGAGTGCCCGGCGGTAGTCTGCCTTTGTGGCCACCTCGTTGCTGGCCGACAAATTACAAAGCAGTTCCGCACCGAAAAGCGCCTGACGCGAAGACGGCGGCACCGGCACCCAAAGGTCTTCACAAATTTCCACGCCGATCTTCACACCGCCGAAGCGGATCACGAAATTGCCGAACGGCACGGTCTGCCCGGCAATGTGCACAGCGCCCTGTACCCCGGCGCCGCTCGAGAACCAGCGTTTTTCGTAAAACTCCGTATAATTGGCCAGATACGTCTTGGGGATGACGCAGACGATGCGGCCGTCGTACACAGCTGCTGCGCAGTTATAAAGCACACCGTCGCGGCGCACCGGCACGCCGAAAAACGCCAGCATCCCCTTGCCGCGCGTACCGCGTGCCAGTTCAGCCAGCGCAGAATCCGCCGCCTCCAGAAGCGCATTGCCGAGAAACAGATCAGCACAGGTGTAGCCGGTCAGCGACAGCTCCGGCGTGACCAGCACCTTTACACCGCGCGCCGCCGCCGTATCCACGGCGTGCATCAGCTGTGTCTGGTTAAAGGCCACATCCGCCACACGCAGCTGCGGCGAAACGCAGGCCGTTTTGATCATTCCGAAATTCAAAAGAATACCTCCCTTACGCCAAAAGCGTGATGGTGTAATGGAATACAGAGACTTCGCCGGGCGAAAGCACCGTCATGCCGCGCTTATGTTCCAGCACGTCGTCTTCATCAGAGCAGTTGGAAATGCCGCTCCACGGCTCCAGCGCCACGAACGGACCGCCGTTTGCACTCGACCAGACCAAAAGATTTTCAAAATCCTGATAATCGAGCCGCACGCCAAACCCATTCGGTCCCATCAGGGTCGCCGATTTGGCCGCTACACAGTCAAACACAAGCGCATCCTGCTCAAAAAGCCCGTGCGCAAGCGGCAGACGGCCTTTTCGAAGCACGAAACAGCGTTTTTCCACATCAATAAGGCCGGTGTGCACATCCGGGCGCAGCGCGGCCTGTTCGATCGGTTTGTCGAATGTCACGGCATAATCTGAAAAATCTTCGCCGGGGGCAAGCGGGCAGTTAAATGCCGGGTGGCCGCCGATCACAAACGGCATAGGTCCGTCACCGGTGTTTTCCACCTCGTAAATACAAGTCAGCCGGTCGCCCTGTGCAATGTAGCGGATGCGCAGACGGTAGTCAAAAGGATACATGGCGCGCGTTCCGTCGTCTGACACCTGTACGAACGAGACCTCGTTTGCGCCGTGTTTTTCGAGCGTGAACGGCGAAATGCGCGCAACGCCGTGGCGGCGCATGGCACAGGGTTTACCGAACGCCACGGCGCGGCCGCCGATCAGCGTGCCGCAGATCGGGAAGCACACCGGCGCCTGGCCGGCCCAAAAAGCCGGGTCACCCTGCCACAAATACTCCACACCGTTTTTTTGCAGCGAAGTCAGCATAGCGCCTTTTTCCGTTACACGGACGCAGATGCCGCTGCTTTGAATCGTATACTGCATAAAATCATCCCTTACTGTATCTTTCTCCATAAAATCATAATATTATACAACAACCCTTTGTGCATTGCAAGCGTTGCAATACGGCGGCAAATATTATAGAATAGCACTGTAACATTTTGCTGAATTCGGAGGAAACGCCATGAATATTGACGCCTATGTAGAAGAAGCTATTTTTGCGCCGGACGAAAAAGCCCACCTGCTTTACAGCCTGTTTTGGGAGTCGCTGAAAGAAAAAGGTTACGTCATCACCGACGAAGCCGGGCACGAGATCGACAGCATTGTCAAAGCTGTGTCGGTCGTGAACCTGGTCGGCGAGTTCAGATACCGTCTGTACGACGAGGTGAACGATACCGGCTTTGAAGATGTGCTGGAGTACCTGGGCAATCTGGAGATCGGCGAGGACGAGATCACAGCCTACTGCAAAGCGAACGGCAACATTGAAGTGGATGAAGACGAATTTTCCAATACCGCCAAAAACATGCTCGACTGCATCACGGAAGATACGGCCGAAAAACTGCTGGACGAGTACTCGGCCGACGATCTGTTTGACCTGATGTTCTGCGCCACCTATGACTTTGTGCAGGACTTCACGTTTGAATTTGAAGACGTGGACGAATTCTGTGCCTTTGTAGACGCGCAAAGCGAAAAGCTGGACGACTACAAAGAAGAATACCCCGGCGTGATGCGCTGGATCGAAAACGGCATGGTCTGCTGACTTAACCGAAAAACAGCACAAGCAAAAGAATAACGATTGCCAGCACAGCCACCGCGCCGAAAAACTTGGCCGCGCGTGCAAGCGCATCATGCACATTGGTGGGCATCAGCTGGTAAAACGCATATTTGACCGGCTGCCGGACTTTTTTGCCGACGAGATCGCGAAAGCGCAGATCGTAGGTAACGTAGGCAGCCGGGTCTTTTTTGTCGATTTTAAATACGCGAACGCCGCGGTCCAGGCCCGGGCCGTACACGTTAAAGCCGGCGCCCTGCGTATAACCAAGGTCAATGCCGTCCACCTTGCCGTTGAACGAATTGTTGTGGTCGTGGCCAAAGTAAACGCCGAGCACATCGCCTTTTTCCTTAAAGGCGGCAAACTCGCCGCTGTTTTCCTGCGGGTCAGCCGGAGATTCGCGCATAAAACCCTCCATATTCACGCGGTCGCGCCTGAGCACATACCAGCGCCCGGCATGGGTACGAAAGCCCTGCACCGCGCCCTTGGTACTTTTTTTGACCTCCTGCAGAAGTGCAAACACCTCGCAAAGCGGAATGTGCTGAATGACAACCGACGGCAACACATGGCCGCACTGTTTTTCGTAGCCGTCGCGCACTTTTTTGTACCAGTCGATCTGGTTTTGGTGCACGCAGTCGTAGCCGCCCGTTTTCAGGCCGGTGTGGCTGTCGAGCAGATAGAGCAGGAAAACAGGCTTTTCCCCGTCGCAAATTTCAATGCAGTGGTTGGCCGTGCCGTCGATCCCGGGCGTGTCCTCGGCCACGCAATTCGGGAAAGACTGGTAGATCTTTAACTGTTCATCATTGCTGAGCCCGACCTGCCGGTCATGGTTGCCAAAGCAGACCGTAAACGGAATATTTCGGGAAAGGACGGGCGCCAAGAGCGCACGAAGCGCCTTTTCCACTTTTTCGCGGCTGCCGCGGAAATTCTGTTTGCCCCAGATCTGGTCACCGGAAAAAACGACCAGATCCGGTTTTGTACGTTCGATTGCTGCATCCATCAAATCAAGCGTGTCCGGGCTGATTTTTGCACCGTCCTGTGTGTCGGCAATTTGCAAAATCACAAAAGAATCCGACTGAAAAGAAAGTTTCATAAGCGCCTTACCTCATCCATTATTTGGGTTCTGCCCAAATTTTAACACATTTTTCTCTTGACGGCAACGCTTTTTGCATGTAATATAAATATGCTGATGTGCAAAGCACACCACCTCTGCCCGTAGCACAGCTGGATAATGCAGTAGATTCCGATTCTAAAGACCGGGAGTTCGAATCTCCCCGGGCAGGCCATCGTCGTCGCGGACTTTGTATCGTTCGCGGCGATTTTTCTTTCTATTTTATGAAAAATCCCCTCTCACTCACGCCGTCGCTCCTCCTCTCCGCAGAAAAAGTTTGCAAAACAAACTTTTTCTGCGGGCTTATTTTTTTTGCAAGTTCCGTATCGCTTGCGCCGGCTTTTTTTATTCCTGTTTGAAAAGCCGCCGGTGCGCTCGCTCCACTGCGCCTCCTCTTCCCAAAAAGCTTTGCTGGCGCAAACCTTTCCGGGAGCCCTCTTTTTTGGCAAGTTCCGTATCGCTTGCGCCGGCTTTTTTATTATTTATGACATAACTTGTTAAATAGGACAAATAAAAAACGCCTTCCTCTCCGAATGCAGAAAGGAAGACGTTTTACCGGCGCACAGGCTATTAAGAATTGTTGCCGCGCTGGGCACAGTACAGCACGATGGCATCGCGAACGGCCCAGGCCAGCGAACCGGCCAAAATAGAAGCGCCGGCCGCAATAAACATCCATGCCACTTCGCCCTGCAAATCGTTCAGATGGCCAAGGCCGATAGCATGGCAAAGGCACACCAAAATACCGGTGTGCGTCATCAAAAGATGACCGGCGCCCTGTGCGTGATGCTTCAAATAAAAATCGTGCGCACCGAACATGCCGAGGAAAGCGGCCAGATAAAACGCCTTTTTATCGGCCCCCTCCCATTGCGGCGCCACCTTTGATCCGGACGATGGGTAAAGCGCAGTAAAATTGGCCAGAAACAGTACGATCAGCCCGGACCAGATGGGAATGAGTTCCGTCAGACCGTTTTTAAAGACCGCCGCGTGAAAAGTGACCGAAACCACCAAAATCGCACTCATCAAAACAGCCGTGAACGGATAGAGCCAGTGCCGGCGGCGCTGGTACACAAAGTAGCCGATCAAAGCAACACCGTTTAACAAAACGAAAATGGCTGTAGCAACCAGATGCGCCGTCTGTTCCCAGCCCCAGTCGTTGATAAAGACGACCGGCGGTGCGGCAAAAACCGAGGCATAAAGGGAAAACAGCCCCACCCGGCCGCGGCAGCCGCTTTGCTTATACAGACGCAGTAAATTCATAAAATAAGCTGCCGCCGTCAACATGCACCATACGATCAGGGAAATCGGATAGTCATACCCAATCCAAGAAAGCGTGCTGGTGCGGCTGGAGGGATCGCGGGTAAAGCCATATAAAACAGTATATACAAACGCGCTCACCAAAAAGACTAGACACAGCGTAGCGTTCGGCACACTGGAACGGTCTTCGATCTCTTTGCGCAGCGCGCTGTTTCCCAGCTTGTTCATATAGATTTCCCCTTTCAAAAGACGGTTGTCCAGATTCTTCTAAAGCTATCATACATGATTTTGCCGGCAAAAGAAAGGGGGCGCGCGCACTTTTTTGCAAAAGCGGCACGAAATTTCAAAAAAACAGCAAAGCAGACAAATACACACCAGTCGCGCAGTTGCCATTTGTCGATGCGGGTCGCCCTGTGCCGGGAAGCAGAATGTTAATAAATTAAAAAATTTTTATGGCCTTGATTTAAACAAAAAAGTAAGATATAATAGCGTATATTCTGTTTTTTGACAATTAAGATGGGAGGCGCAAAAGTCTATGAAAGATTCTTTGCAGATCATGATCACCATGGTCGTCTACATGCTGGCGGTCATCGGGATCGGCTTTGCATTTGCAAGGCGCGCAAACAAAAGCTCTGAAAACTATTTTCTCGGCGGACGTACGCTCGGCCCATGGGTCACGGCCATGAGCGCCGAAGCATCCGACATGTCGGGCTGGCTGCTGATGGGTCTGCCCGGTGTGGCTTACTGGTGCGGCATTGCCGACGCGGCCTGGACCGCGATCGGCCTGGCTGTGGGCACTTACATCAACTGGCTGATCACCTCAAAGCGGCTGCGCCGTTACAGCGAAAAGACCAATTCCATCACCCTGCCGGAATTCTTTTCAAACCGCTTTCACGAAAAAGGCAAAGTCATTATGACGATCGCCGCAGCGTTTATTCTTATCTTTTTCACCGTGTACGCGGCAAGCTGCCTGGTGACCTGCGGCAAGCTTTTCTCGACCCTGTTCGGCTTTGACTATGTGCCGATGATGATCGTCGGCGCCGTGTTCGTGCTGATCTACACGATCATCGGCGGCTTTCTGGCCGAAAGCGCTTCGGACTTCATGCAGGCCGTAGTCATGATCATTGCACTTCTGGTGATCGTCGTGACCGGCACCGTAGCCGCCGGCGGCCTGGACGCCGTGATCGACAATGCAAAATCCATTCCCGGCTTTTTTGAATTTTTCGGCGTTGCAACGCCCGTCACGCAGGACGGCGTACAGCAGGCCGTAAACGGTGTGCCGCAGTTCGGCGAAGCCGGCAGCTACAGCATCCTCAGCGTGCTTTCAGCCCTGGCCTGGGGTCTTGGTTACTTCGGCATGCCGCAGGTACTGCTGCGCTTTATGGCCATCCGTTCCGAAAAAGAACTGACGCGTTCGCGCCGCATCGCCATCGTGTGGGTCGTGATCTCGCTGACCGTAGCCGTATTCATCGGCGTGATCGGCCGCACGCTTTACCCCACGGCACTGACCACCTCCTCGGAAGCGGAAAACGTGTTTATCGTGCTGTCCACGAACCTGCTGCCGCCGATCCTGGCCGGACTTGTTATGGCCGGTATCCTGGCAGCCACCATCAGTTCGTCAGACTCCTATCTGCTGATTGCCGCCTCGGCTTTCTCCAAGAACATTTTCCAGGGTCTGATCCGCAAAAAGGCCAGCGACAAGCAGGTCATGGTCATATCACGCATTACGCTTCTGGCTATTACAGCGGTAGCTATTTTGATCGCACTGGATGAAGACAGCGTCATATTCACCATCGTCAGCTTTGCCTGGGCCGGTTTCGGCGCCACATTCGGGCCTCTGATGCTGTTCAGCCTGTTCTGGAAACGCATCAACCGCGCCGGCGCCATTGCCGGTATGATCGGCGGCGGCTGCATGGTGTTCATTTGGAATTTGCTGATCCGCCCGCTCGGCGGCTTCTGGGACATTTACGAGTTGCTGCCCGCCTTCCTGTTCTCGAGCCTGTGCATCGTGGTCGTTTCCCTGATCACCGCACCGCCCTCTAAAGAGATCGAGCAGGAGTTTGAAGATGTAAAAGCCGGCAGATTAAACAGCCAGAACACACCTGCCGAATAAACCCGCTGCATCTCTGTAAAAGCAAAACGGACCGGTTGCCCCGGTCCGTTCAGACTGTCGAAAAAGCCGGCTGGACCGCGCGTAGAAAAAATTGAAAAATAAACTGCTATTTTTCTCAAACAGAAAAGCTTTTTGCGCTCTAAAGAAAATAAAGCACATTAAAAGCAGAAAAACCGCACGACTGTGCGGTTTTTGCGCTTTTTGTCTTTTGCTCGGGGGCAGTACCTTTGTACAGCCTCCACTCGCAAAATACAAAATCCAACTCGCCTTTTTGGCAGTCTCTCAGCGTGTCAGGCTGTATAATTTGTTGCCATTACACTTTTTTGACACGCTGAACGGACCGGTTGCCCCGGTCCGTTTTTATTTATTTTTTTACATCTGCTGTGCCGAGCGCGACCGGATCGTTAAATATATACCAGCCCAGTAAAACTACAGCATGAAAATCTGAATATTTTTCCAGCTTTTCTCAACACTATGCACAAAAGTCAGATTGACGAGAGGCAAAATTTCATTTAAAATTAACACGAAAAGCAATTTTCAGAGAGGGGTTTTATCCATGAGCAAAAAGAAAAAGATCATTCTGATCGCGGCAGCCGCAGCCGTTGTTGTGGTCGCGGCCGTGGCGATCGTGTGCGGCGTGACCCTGTCGGGCGGCGGGCCTTACAGCGGCACCGTGCTGGACACAAACGGCGCGCCGGTGGCGGGGGTCAGCGTAAGCGACGGCCGCCATGTGGTCAAAACGGATGAAAACGGCACATTTAAACTGAACGGTTACCGCAAAACGCGTTTTATCTGCGTTTCAACGCCGGCAGGCTATGTGTGCGACAACTATTATTTACCTGTATCTGACGATATATCGTCTTACGATTTCACCCTGACGCCAAGCGAACGGACGGCGCAGGACAATTACAGCTTTTTGCAGATCTCGGACACGGAGATCGGCGAAAACGGCATTGGCGACTGGCTGGAAGACATACAGGCGACCGTGCAGGAACACGAACCGGCGTTTTTGGTACATACCGGCGATTTGTGCTATGAAGACGGCATCCGTCTGCACAAGGAACAGATGAACAGCGAAAACATGGGGCTGCCGGTCTACTATGTAATGGGCAACCACGATTATGTGGATGGCGAATACGGCGAAGCCCTTTATGAAAGCTATTACGGCCCGGTGTGGTACTCATTTAATGTTGGCAACATCCACTATGTGGTCACACCGTTTCAGACCGGCGGCGACTACGCCTCTGACTACAGCAAGAATGACCGCTGGCGCTGGCTGGAAAACGACCTGGAAAATACCGACCCGGATATGAAGGTGGTCATGCTCAACCATACCATGCCGCCGAACGAGGATTATGTACTGTCCTTCGATTTGAAAAAACTGGATCTGAAAAAGCACAACCTGGTCGCATGGATCTTCGGCCACTACCACTACAACTACGTTTATGAAACAAACGGCGTGGTCAACATCAGCACCGCGCGGCCGGACTGCGGCGGCATTGATTCTTCGGCAAGCGGCAGCCGCCTGATCTACATGACCAAGGACGGCATTGAAAAGACTGAAATGCAGTACTACCATTTAAGCAGTGCACCCGCCGCGCCGGAAAACGCAGTCTGGAGCACTTACCTGGACGGCAACGTGCTGTTTACCGACACGCTGCTGGAAGGCGACCTGGTCTACACCGCTACGGTGGATGACGATTACCCGCGCGACTGCTATGTATACTGCCTGAATGCCGAAAACGGCGAGATCCTCTGGAACTTCCAAACAGAAAACTCCGTAAAGAACAACCTGGCCTACACAAACGGCAAACTGTTGGCGCAAGACTGCGACGGCAATGTATACTGCCTGGACGGCGAATCCGGCAGCCTGATCTGGCAGGCAAAAGCGGAGCTGAGCTATACGATCGGCACCAGTTCAGGCATCTGCACAGACGGCGAAACGGTGTTTGCCGGCAACGCGGCCGACGTCAGCGCATTCAGCGTGGCAAACGGCGAACGGCTGTGGATCTATAACGGCAAGCGCGGCGAAAATTCGCCCGCCGAATTTATATTGACCGGCGACAAGCTGATCGTCAGCTCGCATTGGGACGCCCTGAAAGCGCTCGACAAAACCACCGGCAAAGAGCTTTGGAGCAATGACGACGAAGACATACGCTTCCGTTCCTCGACCCCGGCCGTGGTAAATGACACCACGCTGCTGGTTGCCGCCGATGACGCCATTATGCTTGTCAACAGCGAGACCGGCGAGATCACCAGCAAAAAGATGTGCGAAGATTACTCGTTCTCTTCCAGCGGGCAGCCGGTCATAGACGAAACGCGCGCCTACATTCCCACGGCAAACCACGGTATCATCACCTTTGATATAGAGCAGGAAAAAATCCTTTGGGAGATGCAGCCCGGCGAAGCACAGGTCTACACACCGCCGTACGTCAGCAATTCCCCAACCGTAGAAAGCACACCCATTCTTACAAACGGCCAGCTGGTGTTTGGCGCGTCTGACGGAAAGCTTTACCGCATCAGCGCCTCCGGCGGC
Source organism: uncultured Oscillospiraceae bacterium (assembly GCA_900546735.1). GTDB lineage: Bacteria > Bacillota > Clostridia > Oscillospirales > Acutalibacteraceae > Scybalenecus > Scybalenecus merdavium. Next base: position 4,188 of record URDW01000015.1, on the reverse strand, counting down.
AGTGTGATCTCTTCCTATGATATAGGCGCACCCGTTTTCGGCAAAGCCGCGCTTTGCGAAGACGGCAGTGTGATCGTAGCGGATTTTGCGGGCCGCATTTCCAAAATTGCACCGTAAAACACAACCCAAAGCAGGTTCCTTAATGGGGACCTGCTTTAAATTTACAGAGATTTGAGACATAATCGGCATAAACGACAAAAAGTGTTTAATAGGCACAACAAATTTAATAAATAGTGCAAAGTATTTTATTGCACACTTTCTCAAGATATGCTATAATATTTCAAAAATTGTGAGCGACTTCACCGCAGTGGTTTCACATCACAAGTAAGCAAAGGAGCAAAACAGATGGATATCAAATCTTTTCCAAAGCAAGTGATCCGCGAAAACGTGGATTACACAGTGAAAGAAATTACAAACGTCATCAAAAAATACGGCCCGCGTGAATCCGGCAACGAAAACTGCTATGCGGCGCAAAAGCACATGAAAAAAGAGCTGGACACATTTTGTGACGAAACGCATTTTGAAGAATACAAAATGGCGCCGAAAGCATTTTTGATGTTTACGAAAGTGCTCAGTGCGCTTGTGTTTATCGGCGTGGCCGTCGGCGCTATTCTGACATTTACAAATGTATTTGACGGCTTCTTCTATGCCCAGATCATCGTAGCTGCATGTGCAGCGCTCACACTGTTCATTACCGTCATGGAATTTCTGCTGTACAAACCGTTCTGCGACGTGTTCCACAAAAAAGTAACCGGCCGCAACCTGGTCGCCACCCGCAAGCCCACCGGCGAAGTCAAGCGCCGTATCGTTATCAGCGGTCACTGCGACGCCGCTTATGAATGGCGCCACATTTACTATGCCAAGGGCCATGGCATGACAGCCTTTATGGCCGGCTCGATCGTGAGCGGTATCGCTTCGTTTGTGATCGCCGTGGTCACCATCATACTGGCTGCCGCGAATGTGCAGGGCGCTTTTGCCGATTTTATGATCGACTACAGCTACTATTTCCATTTCTTCACCATGCTGAACATGATCACCCTGTTCCTGTTTGTGGACTTCAAAACGCTCTCCCCCGGTGCAAACGACAACCTGACGGGTACATATGCCGCCGTATGCGCGCTGCGCATGCTGGAAGAAGCCGGTGTCAACTTTGAACACACCGAAGTTTGTGCCATGATCACAGACGGTGAAGAAGCCGGCCTGCGCGGTGCAAAAGCCTTTGCAAAAGCACACCACGACGAATACACCGGCGATGTGGAGACCGCCGTGCTTTGCGTAGATACGCTGACCGATTTGGAATACTTAAACGTTTACAACCGCGACATGAGCGGCACTGTGAAAAACGACCCGGATTTCTCTTCCCTGGTAATGGAATCGGCGAAAGAAGCCGGCCACGACGATTTGAAAATGGCCAGCGTATTCTTTGGCTCCTCTGACGCCGCAGCGCTGTCACAGGCCGGCATTACAGCGACCTGCCTGGCCGCTATGGACCCGACACCGGCTGACTACTACCACAACCGCCGCGACAGTTATGACCGCCTGAACCCGAAAGCCATTGAGACCGGTTACGAAGTAATCCTTTCCACCATTCTCAACTTCGACAAATACGGCAAAAAAATGGACAAATAAACACGCGAAAAGATGCAAAAAAGCGGGATGCACATGAAAGTGCATCCCGCTTTTTTGCATTTACCGGATCGAAACCCTCCGCACTGACCTTTTCACGCCGGCTGATCCGCTTTATGCAAAGCCGGCACCGGGACAAGATCTGTGCCCGGTGTTCCTATAACAGCATATAAAGCAGGGCAAAAATAAGACTTTGATCTGCTCCCTCCTGCGACAAAATCAAAATCAGCAGAAGCAGGATGAAAGTGTCGTTATCCTCTTCACGCGCCGGTTCTTTCAGTGCGCCGCCGCATGCTTTTTTGTCCTGTGCTGCGGTCTTTGCCTCCTTTTGTGCAGGCGGCTGCGCCACCCCCTTGCCGTGCGGTGTGTTTTCGCGCTCCAAATACGTTTTGGAGCGTTTTTTCATTTCTTCCACGCGCCGTACTGCATCGGAGCGCATCTGTGCAAAATCATAGTCTGCATATTCCGCCATACCCTACACCTGAAACATGTCTTTGATCAGCGGCAGCATTTCAAACAGGTTTAAAATGCGCATTGCCTCATCTGCCTTTTTTTGCGATTTTTCACTTAAAAGCGGCTTGAGCGCAGCGATCAACGCGGCGTTTTTTGAGCCTTTGGCGCGCATGCGCCCCATCACGTTCTGCAGCTTCAGCAGCATGGAAAGCTCATCTCCCGAAAGCCCCTGCAGCCCATTTACGGCAGGCACAGCCGGGACCGTTTCTTTTTTCTCCGGTGTCTTCTGTCCGTCGCCCTGCAGTACCGAAGAGGCCACGGACTGCAGCTTGGCGATATCATCGGCAGACAAAGACGATAAAATATCGCCGAGTGCTTCCATTATTTTTTGCCCTCAGTCAGTTTTTTCAAAAGCGCCTGCGCCTCTTTCGTCTGCAAAAGCTTTTCGGTCGCCTCTTTGCTGGAAAGCACGTCTTTAATTCTTTTAGCTGCATCGGACGAAACGTTGTTTTTCAGGTACGAATCGACCCGACCGCTTTTGACCGCTTTTTCGAGTTCAGGCAAATTTATATTTTTGTTCATTGATTTCATCACCGCCATAGACTATAATATTTTTATTAAAACATATGATTTCGGAGCGTGTTTTATGAAAAGAATCCTTGTTTTGTCCGATGCGCACGGCCGCACAGGCAACGTATTTGACGCGATCGACCGCCACCGCAAGTCCCTTTCCCTGGTGCTTTTTTGCGGCGACGGCGAGCGCGACATTGACGCAGCCGAAGCCTACTTTCAAGAGCTTCGGTTTGTGAACGTCTGCGGCAACTGTGACTTTGGTTCTGACCTGCCGGTGCAGCAGATGGTGGAATTTGAAGGCAAACGCATTTTGTGCACGCACGGCCATATTTACCATGTGAAATACAGCTACCGCGAACTGACGGACGCAGCCCGCTGTGCCGGTGCAGACATCTGCGTATTCGGTCATACACACACGCCCTATACAGACTATGACGATGGGCTGCATCTATTGAATCCCGGCAGCATTGCCGCCGGACATTACGGCCTGATCGATTTTTGTGACAACGGTTCAGTGCTGTGCCACCTGGAAAGACTTTAACGTACAAAACGATTTATACGGCGCAAAAAGAGCAAAAACCGCACTACTGTGCGGTTTTTCTGCTTTTAAAACGTTTAATTGATTTTGAATGGCAACGTGTTTTTTGTTTGAGAAAGGCAATAAATATTTTTCTAATTTATTTTATGCGCGGTCCAGCCGCCTGTTTCGACAATCTCAAAGCGCGGTGCTTTAAAAGCACCGCGCTTTACAGTTATATAATTACTTCTTTTTCTTTTCAAAATGACGCTGCAGCGCCTTGACAAATTCTGTGATCGGGATCACGCAGACAGCCATCAGAAGCGCCACGGCGTATTCCTCCAGGCTGATGTGCTCAAAGCCAAACGCATCCTTCAGGAAAGGCACATAGATGACGGCGGTGGAGAGCACGAGCGAAAGCACCATTGCGCCGATCAGGTACATGTTCTGCCAGCGGATCGTGAAGAGCGAATGGCGTCGGGAGCGCATGTTGAAGGAGTGGAAGATCTCTGCCATGGAGAGCGTCAGGAAAGCCATGGTCATGCCGTCCGGACTGTCGACAAATTCCCAGCGGCCGGCTTCCATGTAATGACCCACATAGTAAGCCACCACGGTCACGATCGTGACCATCAAACCCTGCCAGGCGATGTCAAAGCCCATGCCGCCGGCAAAAATGCCGTCGCGGCTGTCGCGCGGCGCACGTTTCATCAAATCTTTTTCGCCGCGTTCCATGCCAAGCGCAAGCGCCGGGAAACAGTCGGTGATCAGGTTGATCCAAAGCAGGTGCACCGGCTTCAAAATGGTGAACCCGACGACCGTTGCAAAGAAGATGGAAAGCACTTCAGACAGGTTGGACGCCAGCAGGAACTGAATGGCCTTGCGGATGTTGTCGTAAATAATACGACCCTGTTCCACAGCACCCACGATGGTGGCGAAGTTGTCGTCGGCCAGCACCATGTCGGCCACGTTTTTCGTAACGTCTGTACCTGTAATGCTGTCTCTTATACACATCTGACGCT
>URDW01000014.1 GCA_900546735.1 uncultured Oscillospiraceae bacterium | reverse complement strand
CAAGCAGGTCGATTACCTTAATGCCGGTAACAAAAATTTCCGGGTCTGTCGACTGGTCGATAAATTCCGGCGCCTCGCGGTGAATCGGCATATACTCCTTGGTGTTGATTTTGCCGCGTCCGTCAACTTCGTTGCCGACAACATTGATAATGCGTCCCAAAAGTTCCGGCCCGACCGGAACCGTAATCGGCTTTCCCGTATTGTAAACTTTAATGCCGCGGCTCATGCCGTCCGTGGTATCCATCGCAATCGTGCGGACGATATTTTCGCCGAGGTGCTGCTCTACTTCCAACACCAGGCGCCGCCCGCCGACTTCGCATTCCAGCGCGCTTAAGATTGGCGGCAGAACTTTGACGTTTTGAAATTTGACGTCAACAACCGCCCCCATAACCTGATAAATTTCGCCGAGTTTGTCCGAACCCTCCTGTTCCTTTATCTTTTGGCGCAGCTCGGCCACAAATACGCATGCGCCTAGCAGCATCAGCACAAACAGCAGCGCGCTGCCGGCAAACGGCTCGGCCGTCGTTTCAGCTGTGCTCGAAAACACGGTCTGTGTCTGCGGAAAAGCCGCCAAAAGGGCTTTGCAAATGCCAAAAGCAAGCAGTGCGTGCACGGTACGAAACAGCAGGAACCGGCCGTAGGGCATGTGAAATGTGTTCAGGTGCGGCAGGATCTGCAAATGCACGCAAAAGCCGCCGAACGCCAGAAATGCGGCGTAGAATTCCATGGAAAACGCCTTGTTTCCAAACAGGCCGTTTGTGATCTCGAAAACCGGCGCCAGCGCATCCGGCAGGCGGCATACTTCTATCAGCGCGCAAAACAGCGCCATAAAAGCGCACATGTGCAAGACGGCGCCAAGCGCCTGTTCAGCGCCCTTGCAGATCGCGTCTGCTGCGTCCAGTCCGCCGGCAGCGGCGCCGTCCTGCGGCCGTTTTTCTTTTGGCACAAACCTTGCGCGCAGGATGCCGATGCCCAGCGCACCCATCACGCAGGAAGCGTAAAGGATCCAGCCGGCATTTTTGTTCTGCAAAAGCACGGTGCCCACGGCGGTCAAAATAAAGGCCGCGCCGCCGCATACGTTAAATTCCATCAGCCGCGCCGCTTCGGCGGCGGTTATTTTTTTCTCTTCATAAAGTGCGCGGCACAAAACGGCGCCGGTCGGGTAGCCGCCGGCCAGTCCAAACAAAATCACGCCGCCGCAGCATGCCGGGAGGCGAAAGAGCGCCCATGTGGGCTTTGCCAGCAGGCGGCAGATGCGTGCATAGGCGCGCGCGTTTTCCAGCGCGGCAAACACGGTCAAAAGCGGCAGCAGGCTCGGCGCTACGGTGTTCAGAGCCAGGTCAAGCCCCTGCGCGGCGCCGGCTTTTGCCTCGCGCGAAAAAGCGATCAGCGCCGCCACGGTGCAGCCGGCGGCAAAAAGCAAAAGAAAATCCGTTTTGTTTTTCATGTTTCTCCCCCCTATAAGCATATAAATGAACAGGTGGTTTTATGAAAAACAAGACTTTTAAAAATGCGCGTGCCGGCGCGTCTGAAATCCCGGCCAATGCCTATACAAACGAGTCGCTTATTGAGGTCAGCGGCGCCGGCCGGTGCACGGTGGAGGGGATCGAGCACATCTGCGAATATTCCCCGGGCAAGATCGTTTTGGCTCTGCACCGCCGCATGCTCACGATCCACGGCGCAGACTTGTTTATCAGTTCGTTCACGGCCTTCGGCGCTGTGGTGGAGGGTACGATCATCAGCATAGATTTTTCCGGCGGAGCGCCCGAACATGGTTAAGCTGCTGCGCTGGCTTTTCGGCTACGTTTCGTTTCGCTTTTCGGGCGGTTTTGTGCAGGGGTTTGTGGAACGGTGCCGCCGCGAGCGGCTGGGGGTCTATGACCTTTATGCGGACACAGACGGCCTGACCGGCAAGATCGCGGCCCGGCGCTACCGGCTTTTGCGCCCCGTGGCGCGGGCAAGCGGCGGCCGGCTGCGCCTGCTGCAAAAGCGCGGCGCACCGTTTGTGTTTGCGCGCTTTCGGGGGCGGCTGGGGCTTTTGGCCGGCGTCGTGGCCTGCATTTTGCTGTTTTCTTACATGACGTCGTTTGTCTGGACGGTAGAAGTTAAGGGGTGCCGGACGATCAGCGAGGCCAGCGTGCTGGACTTCCTGGAAACGCAGGGTTTTCGTGTAGGCGTCAAAAAGCGCGATGTGGACAACGACAAGATCCAAACGGCTGCCATGGCGGCGTTTGACGATGCGGCGTGGATCCATATTAATATCCACGGCACGAACGCGGTGGTGGAGGTCAGCGAATCGGTGCATGCGCCGCAGCTGCGTGACAAAACGCCGGCCAACATTGTGGCCGCCAAGGACGGCGAGATCACGCAGGTGATCTGTGCCGGCGGCGAGGCGGCGGTGCAGCCCGGTTCCGCCGTGACCAAGGGCGATCTGCTGATTTCGGGCGTCTACGCCTCTGAGGTGGATGAAAAAAACCACTTTGAAAGCGCGGCGGGCTCGGTCACCGCCAAGGTGCACGAGACTTTAACGGTCACCGTGCAGCGCGCGGCCGAAGAAAAGCGCGAAACGCAAAGAAAAACGGTGCAAACGCTGCTGCTTTTCGGGCTGGAGATCCCGCTCGGTTTTGCCGAACAGGCATCGGGCTGCACGGTGCAGTCTGACACGCAGCTTTTGCAGCTCGGCGGCAAAACGCTGCCGCTTGGCCTGCGCCAGGACACTTATGTGTACTATGAAAAAAACACATACCTGCGCACCGATGAAGAACTTTTGCAGCTTGCGCGCAGCGAGATGCAGGAAAAGCGCGCTGAATATGCCGAGAACGCGGTGATTTTAAGTGAAAAGGAGACTGCGGACACAACGGACGCAGCCTGCACCCTAAAGCTTTCGCTCACGGCGGTGGAGGAGATCGGCGTGCGCCAGGCGCTGCAAATAGATGTTTCAGCAGATGATTCAAGCTCTGAATCTGACGGGCGTACATAGATAAAACAGCAAAAGGAAGACATTTCTCGGCAACGCCTTCCTTTTGCTGTTGTTAGGTGGTTTATATAACCCGGGTTTACAGTATTGTAAATCAGCGTTAAGACTCGTAGTGATTGATTTCCAATACTTGAAAATCTGCATTTTTGAATTGATCGATTTGGTTTGAATCTACATATTCAAATGCAGTTAAATATACTTCCTGTCCGGGATTTAATCGATCGGCATAAATGTTATCTGTGGCAATTCTAGCCCCGCTTGTGTCTACGGCTTCAATCGTTATAAAAAAGGTGCATTGTTTGTCAGTCTTATTTTTTACAGTAACTTCCAGAGAAGTTTCCGGATAATAGGCATCATCAGACACAGTAAATTCTCCAAAAGTGACCTCCGCGCTATCTTGCCCTTCTTCGCGGCTGCCCTCATTCAGAATACTGTCGGAATAAGCGCTTTCTGAATCGTTAGAACTTGCTCTGTTCATAATGAAAGGCATGGTTATGGTAAAAACGACAATGGTGACAATGATTAAAATGTATATTATGAAGCCTGTCAGCGCACCTTTCCCAGCCGACTTTGCGCGTTTAGGCTTTTTGTCCTCATATAAAAGGAACAGAATCAGTCCGGCAAGCGGAATGAAAAATCCCAGAATGGCAAAACCGAAGCTGGCTTTATCATTTGATATATTTCGGCTTTTCTGGTCATTGCATCTTGCACCGCAGTGGGTACAGTAGGAAGCATGGCTATCGATCGGATTACCGCAGTTTCTACAAAGCATATTCTTCTCCTTACCAGTTATTTCGTTCATTGTATACGTTGTTTACGGCTTCTGCATAACAAATGAATGATGAATGATTAGTGTCATTTCTTTGGAGATACCTATTTTTTATGGCTAGGTATTGCCGCCGCACCAGATGCCATTTCCCCCGGCTTTTTATGTAATCTACTTTTTCTTTTAGTCTTTTTGTATTCGGCGCAATATTCCAGTAATATTTGTCATCAATAGAACTGCCGTTTTTTTCGTGGATAAGCCGGTGTATACTTCCGCTTTTACCCTTTTGTGTTATGCAAATATCGATGGAAAAAGGTATGACGTCGTCTTTATAGCTTCCTAATCCCCATGGTGAAAGGTTAGTATAAGTGTAACATATGGTTAGGGTGTTAGGAAGCCAAGAAACAATCTTTTTTCCGTTCCAAAACATTTTTTTAGATGTCAGTGTAGAAGTAGAATCTTCGCAGTCCCACAATCCAGATTGCCGCAAAGTTTTATTAAATGCTTTGCGAACACATTCTTTTATATATTTGCAGTCTGTAAAGTCCCTGCATTTAACGATTTCTAAATTGTAATCCAGGTCAACGGGTTCATCCTCATTTTGCAGAATAAGGTTTTTGGCGCCGCTGCCGACCAGATAAAATCGGGCACTGATGTCAAAATCCTCTTTTAAATAGCGACACAATGTTTGCAGCAAATTGCCAGCCACATGACGCATACGTTTTACGGTTGCCTTGTCGTTTAAATAATGATACATAGTATCCCCTCCTTTTCTATCCCCAAACCGCCCATTCAGACTTCACATCTAAATCATTACAGTATAATCAAAAGTTTCTTAGAAGTCAAGTGTTTTTATTGTTTTTTACATAAAGGGAGTGCATAAATGAAAAAGGCATCTCTCTGATAAAGAGAGATGCCTTTATACGGATGTTTACCGTTTTGTATGTTCGTCAAGCGTCAGCTCAAAGGCCGGCAGAAAGTTTTCTTTGAAAAACTTTACCTCCGGCAGGTCGATCTCGTCGATCAGCCTGCGCTGCGCGGCCAGCGCTTTTTCAAATTCGCGGTTGCCGGCGCGCGCCTCTTCAATGCACTTGATCAGGGCGCTGAGCTTGTCGGCCGCTTTGACCAGCTTCCAAAGCGCTTTGTCACTTTTCTGCGAAATCAGCAGTGTTTCATAGTCGGTGCGGTACGCCTCGGGCAGCATGTCCAGCAGCCGCGTGGCCGCCGTTTTTTCAATGTCTTTATAAGCGGTGCGTATCTCGTCGTTGAAATACTTGACCGGGGTGGGCATGTCGCCGGTGATGACTTCGGTCGCGTCGTGGTAAAGCGCCAAAAGCGCGGTGCGTGCGCAGTCGTAGTCTTGGCCGAATTCCTTGTTGCCGATCAGGGCCAGCGCATGGGCCAGCACGGCAACCTGGTGGCTGTGCTCGCTGATGTTCTCGTTTTTCGAGTTGCGCATCAGCGCCCAGCGGTCAATGTATTTCATGCGGTCGATCATGGCGAAAAAGTTGTAGGCCATTTTCATTCCCCTTTGGTAATGCCGATGTGCAGCTCGTTAAGCTGCGCGCCGTCGATCTCGGACGGGCAGGCGCTCATCAGCTCGCTGGCGTTTTGCACTTTTGGGAAGGCCGTTACGTCGCGCAGGCTGTCGGCGCCGCAGATCAGCATGGCCAGGCGGTCGAGCCCGATGCCCATGCCGCCGTGCGGGGGAGAAGCGTATTTGTAGGCCTCTACCAAAAAGCCGAACTTCGCGTCGATCTCTTCGTCGGTCATGCCCAGCAGTTCAAACATCTTTTTCTGCAGTGCACAGTCGGTGATACGCATGGAGCCGGACGAAAGCTCCGTGCCGTTGAGGACCAGGTCAAACGCCTGGGCGCGCACACGGCTCTTGTCGGTGTCCAGGTACTCCAGGCACTCTTCCATCGGCATCGTGAACGGGTGGTGCATGGCGATCCATTCGCCGCTTTCCTCGTCGTACTCGAAAAACGGCATTTCGGTGATCCACAGGTAGTTCCACTTGCCCTCGGGGATAAGCTCCAGCGCTTTGCCCACGATCAGGCGCAGCGCGCCCAAAACAGACAGCACCAGCGGCGTTTTGCCGCTGACAATAAAGACGCAGTCGCCCTGTTCGGCGCCCAGCTGCGCAAGCAGCGCATCCAGTTCGCCGTCTTTTAAGAATTTGCCAAACGAACAGGCAGGCGTTTCGTCGGCCCAGCGCACATAGGCAAGCCCTTTGGCGCCGATGCCCTTGGCGTGCTCGGTCAGCTTGTCGATCTTTTTGCGCGTGTAGAAGGAAGCGGCGTTTTTGGCCACGATGGCGCGCACGCTGCCGCCGTCTGCCACGGCGTCTTTAAACACCGCAAAATCCGTGCCGGCGGCCCAGTCGGAAATGTTTTCGATCAGCATATCAAAGCGCGTGTCCGGCTTGTCAGAGCCGTAGCGCTCCATCGCTTCGGCGTAGGTCATGCGCTTCAGCGGCAGAGCAACGTCCACGCCGATCGTCTCTTTCATCAGCTTGGCAATAAAGCCTTCGGCCATCTGCATAATGTCGTCGCAGTCCACAAACGACATTTCCAGGTCGATCTGGGTGAATTCAGGCTGGCGGTCGGCACGCAGGTCCTCGTCGCGGAAGCAGCGCGCCAGCTGGATGTAGCGGTCAAACCCGGCCACCATGCAAAGCTGCTTGTAGATCTGCGGGCTCTGCGGCAGCGCGTAGAATTTGCCGGGGTGGATGCGTGAGGGCACCACATAGTCGCGTGCGCCCTCGGGGGTCGATTTGATGAGCATCGGTGTTTCGATCTCGATAAAATCGTTGGCGTAAAAATAGTCGCGCGCGATTTTGGCGATCTTGTGGCGCATCAATATGTTTTGCGTCAGCTTTTCGCTGCGCAGGCTTAAGTAGCGGTATTTAAGCGTCGTCTCGTCGCCCACGTTTTCGGTGTTTGTGATCTCAAACGGCGGCGTCTGGGCGCGGCTGACGATGCGCAGCTCTTTTACGGCCACTTCAATGTCGCCGGTCGGCAGGTCCTTGTTTTTGCTTTCGCGCTCGCGCACGGTGCCCACGGCGGCCAGCACAAATTCGCTGCGCACGCTCTGCGCTTTTCGGAACGTTTCGCGGTCGGTCGCGTCGTCGAACGACAGCTGCACGATACCGGTGCGGTCGCGCAGGTCAATGAAAATCAGGTTGCCGAGGTCGCGCACGCGCTGTGACCAGCCGAACAGCGTGACTTCTTTGCCGCAGTCCGCCATGCGCATGGCGGCGCAGTAATTGGTTCGTTTCAGTCCTTTGATCGATTCACTCATTGTTTTTCTCCAATCCGAACAGCGAAGCAAAGTCTACCGCTTCTCCGCCGATCTCCAAGTCTTTCAGCTGCTCGTCGAGCGAAAAGCTGTAAAAGCCCGACACAAATGTGGTCAGCGCGATCTCCTGCGTTTCGCCGCTTACCATGTTTTTGAGCTTTGCCGTTTTGGTCTCCACCTCGTTGTCGCCCAGCACGACCGAGAAACGCGCGCCGAGCTTGTCGGCGTATTTCATCTGGGCGCGCAGGGAACGGCCGTTCAGGTCGTACAGCACGGTAAAGCCCTCGGCGCGCATGTCTTTGGCGATCTCGGCCGCCTTTTGCACGGCTTTGTCGCCAATGGCCGCAATAAACAGGTCGGGCGCTTCCTCGGGCGGGAATGCACAGCCGGCGGCTTCCATGACCAGCATCAGCCGTTCCAGCCCCATGGCAAACCCAAGGCTTGGGGTCGGCTGGCCGCCCAGCTCTTCGATCAGCCCGTCGTACCGGCCGCCGCCGCACACGGTGCCCTGCGCACCGATCGTGTCGGTCACAAACTCAAACACGGTCTTGGTGTAGTAGTCGAGCCCGCGCACGATCTTCGGGTTTACGGTGTAGGCAATGTTTTCGGCGCTCAGGTAGCGTTTTACGGCCTCAAAGTGCTCGGCGCAGTCGCTGCACAGGTAGTCGAGCATGACCGGCGCGTCTTTGGCGATCTCGGCGCATTCCGGGTTTTTGCAGTCCAAAATGCGCATCGGGTTTTTCACGAGCCGTTCCTTGCAGGTGTCGCACAGCTTGTCTGTGTGCTGCGAAAAGTATTCCCGCAGCGCCTTGTGGTATTCGGCGCGGCAGGCGGGGCAGCCAATGGAGTTGATCTGCAGCTGCAAATTTTTAATGCCGAGCGTTTCAAACGCACAGTCGGCCAGGGCGATCAGCTCTGCATCGGCCAGCGGCCCGGCAGCGCCAAAGCACTCCACGCCGAACTGGTGGAATTCGCGCAGGCGGCCGGCCTGCGGCTTTTCGTAGCGGTAGCAGCTGGTCGTGTAGCAGACCTTTTGCGGCAAGATCTCGTTGGAAAGGCCGTGCTCCAGAAACGCGCGTGCCGCGCCTGCCGTGCCCTCGGGGCGCAGCGTAATGGAACGGCCGCCCTTGTCGTTGAAGGTGTACATTTCTTTCTGCACCACGTCGGTCGTGCCGCCCACGCCGCGTTCAAACAGCTCGGTGTGCTCAAACACGGGGGTGCGGATCTCTTTGTAGCCGAAACGGCCGGCCACGTCGAGCAGGGTCGATTCAATATACTGGTTTTTGTAAACCTGCTGGGGCAGGGTGTCCTTTGTGCCCTTGGGGGCTTTTGTGATCAGTGCCATGTCAATACTCCTGTCAAAAAATGACGGGCGGGAAATCCCGCCCGGATCTTTTTATTTTCCGTTGTAGCGTGGATTAACGATCTCGCGCCATTCAAAATCACCGCGCTCCACGCCGCGGATCAGCGCTTCGGCCGTAGCAATGTTGGTGGCAAACGGAATGTTGTGCACGTCGCACAGACGCAGCAGGTCATTGTCGTTTGGTTCGTGCGGCTTCGGCGAAAGCGGGTCGCGGAAAAAAATCAAAAGGTCGATCTCGTTGCGGGCAATGCGGCTTGCGATCTGCTGGCCGCCGCCCTGTACGCCGCTTAAAAAGCAGTTGATTTTGAGACCGGTCGCTTCTTCCACCAGCTTACCGGTGGTGCCGGTCGCGCACACGTCGTGGCGCGAAAGAATGCCGCAGTAGGCAATGCAGAACTGGACAAGCAGTTCTTTTTTTGCGTCATGTGCGATTAAAGCGATGTTCATAAATACCCTCCCCTGGGTCGCAGTTTGTTTTGTCCATTTATAAGCGAATATTCTTTAATTTTATAGTTCGTCTAACAAGCATCATACCATATTTTTTGCAACTACACAACAAAAAAATTCCAAAATCGTGCAAAAAGCCCGTCTTTTTGTGCAAAAAGTGTTTTTCACCCGGTCAGGAAAGCAGTGTGCCGGTCGGCTCACCGGCTTTTTCGTCGGTGTTGTCGGAGAAATAGTAGTTGTAAATGGCGGCGGTCAAATCGGCCGTTTCGGTACCGGAACCGGCCAGCTCCACCACGGAGGATACGGCGATCTCGGGGTTTTCGTACGGGCCGTAGGTGATCAAAAAACCGTTGTTGCGGTACTTCGGCTTGCCTTTTTCATCGGTGCCGTCATATACCTGCGATGTACCGGTTTTGGCGGCCAGGTTGATGTCCAGCTGGCTGAAAGCATAGCGCGGCGCACCGTCGGTCGCGACCTCGCGCATACCCTGGTGCACGGTGTCCAGCGTTTCTTCGGAAATACTGGTCTCTTCGGCCACAGTGTCCTCTTTTTCGGTGATCTCGCCCCTGTCCTGTGCAATGATGGCCTTTACAAAGTGCAGCTCGTAGCGCGTGCCGCCGTTTGCGATCGTGGAGCAGTAGTTGACCATCTGCAGCTGGGTGAACAGGTTGTCGGACTGACCGATGGCGGCGTGCGCCGTGTCGCCCAGCAGCCATGTGCCGCCGGAGGCTTCGCGCTCGGCGCGCCCGGCCAGTGTCCCTTTGCTTTCGGTGATCTCCGCGCCGGTGCTCTGGCCAAGGCCGAGCAGTTCGCAGTAGGCATTCATCTTGTCAATGCCCAGCACCTGGCTGACGTTGTAGAAAAAGATGTTGCACGAATCGCGCAGTGCGTCGGTCACGTTTTCTGTGCCGTGTGCGCGGCCGTTCAGGCAGCGCAGCGGCTGGTCGTAAAACTGCATCGTACCGGCGCAGTAGTAAGTTGTGTTGGCTGTGATGGAGCCGGTTTCCAGTGCGGCGCAGGCCACGGCCGGTTTAAAGGTGGAGCCGGGCGCGTAAGTGCCGCGGGCAAAGCGGTTCCAAAGCGGGCGGCGTTCGTCTTTCATGTAGCCGGAAGCGTCTTCGTAATACTGGGCAATGTCATAGGTGGGGTAACTGGCGGCGGCCAGCACTTCGCCGGTATTGACGTCTTCGGCCACTACGGCGCCGGCGCTGGAATTGGCGTCCACTTCGTCGCATACCTCTTTCAAATGGTCCTGCGCCACCTTTTGCAGGCCGATGTCAATGGTGAGCACGATCGTGTCGCCCTGCACCGGCTGCTTGGTGATTTTGCGGGTAACGGTGCCGTCGCTGTTTACGGTAATGGTCATTTCACCGTCCGTACCCTTGAGGTAGCTTTCCATGGCCAGCTCAATGCCGGATTCGCCGATCTCGTCGTCAATGTCGTAGCCCTGGTCTTTCAGCTCTTTATACTCTTCGGCGTTGATCTTGCGCACAGTGCCGATCAGGTGCGGCGCAAGCGTGGTGTCGGTGTATTCGCGGTAGGCCACGGTCATTACGTCGGCGCCGCGGTAAGCGTCGGTATTGTCTTTAATGGCGGCCACCGTTTCGGCGCTGACGTCCTCGGCGATCGTTACGGGGTTGTCGTAGGCAAAAAGCATTTTGGTCAGCTCGTAGCGGATGTTGGCAATTTTGATGGCCGTCTGCGGGTCGTAGGATTCCAGTCCGTATTTTTCCACCACGGCGTCGTAGCAGTTTTGCGCGGTGGCGTAGGGCTGCAGGTTCAGCATGTCCTCGCTTTTCATGGTGGCCACGTCGTCCTCATCCAGGTCGTCGTTCAGCTTAAAAGAGGCCTGGCCGTTCGCATTCACCTGCAGCGGCAGGTTTTGCACATACTCTTCGCCGTTTTTTTCAAACAGGCTGATCAGGTTCAGAATGATCGTGTTGCGCTCATCGTTATTTTGGGAAGAGGGGAATACCGTGGCGTCCAAAATGATGGAGTTGCCCTGGCGGCTCGTAACGATCGGGTTGCCGTTTCGGTCCACAATGTCGCCGCGCGCGGCCGGGATCGTAACTTTATATGTCCGCGAGGCGGAATTTTGGGTCATATAGTAGTCGTGGTCGCGGATCTGAATGTCGTAAAGCTTAAAACCAAAGCCGAACACAACCACGGCTACCAGCGCCAGCGCAATCATCGGGCGGGCGCTTTTGTGTCTGAGTTTCAAGTCAAAACTTCCTTTGTCTTATCCGTTGGGATTTAATTTCTGCAGTGCTTTTTTGCGGATCAGCCGCGTGAAAAACACGACGGCAGCCGACATGACGGCCGTGTAAACCGCGCTCGGCAGGTAAAATGTCCACAGGCTGGCATAGTTCTTGTCGTTTTCAAATATGACCAGGAACAGCAGCCAGTAAAGAAAGCAGTAAAGCACCGAGAAGAGGATGCACATGACCAGATCGGTCAGATAAACGCTGCGGATCCAGTGGCCGGCCGCATAGGCGGCGAACACACAGCACAGCGTCAGAAAAATGCTGTTGAAGCCCAAATGGTCGGCCGAGACCAGGTCCCACATCAGCCCGGCAAAAAGGCCGAGCAGCCCGGCTTCCAGTTCGCCCTCGTGCATGGCCAGTGTAACGGCCAGCGGGATCAGCAGCAGGCAGTGCGCTGAAAAAACAGAGGGGAACAGGCCGCCGGTGTTTTGCAGCAGGTTGGCAACCAGCAGCATGGCACAGTACAAAACGTACTTGATGGTTCTTTGTTTTTTTGTCAGTTCCATGGTCACTCACCGTCCGGCGAAAAGCCCGTCAGCACAAAGCAGCTGGAAACCGAGGAAATGTCCACGCCGGGCTGCACCACGGCATAGGTGGAAATGTTTACCTCTTCCTCTTTCGTTTCGGTCACGGTGCCGATCACAAGGCCGCGCGGAAAGCTGCCGCCGATGCCGGCCGTGCAGATGACCGAACCGTAGGCAACGCTGGAATCTGCAGCCAGGTTGGCAAATTTGGTGGTGCCGTCGGCGGCCAGGCCGGAATCGCCGGTGACATAGCTCGTTTCACCCGACACGATCTCGTACGCCGAGCAGGAGAAGTCCGGGTCTAAGATCGTGATGCACACCGAGTAGGTGGGGTAGACCTTGTCCACCACGCCGATCAGCTGCTGGCCGTACAGCACGGCGTCGCCCTTTTCAATGCCGGAGGCCGAGCCTTTGTCCAGCGTGAACGAACCGTATACGTCGGCGCTGTCGCGCGCCGTTACGGTGCACTCGGTAAAGGTGTAGTCGGGGTTTTCTTCTTTTATGTCTAAAAATTCCTTGTAAAGCTCGTTCTCGTTTTTGATGTCGTTGTAGTCGGCCAGCTGGCTCTGCAGCTGTGAGATCTGCAGGCGCAGGCTGTTCATCTCTTCCTCATAGCGGCTTTCGCCGGAGGCGTTTTTGAACACATGGTCAAGCCCTTCCGACAGCTTGGAGGCCACATAGTGCGCCGGGTAAAAGATCGTGCCCAGCACCGAGGACTGCGCCGTTGCACCGCTGCCGTTGACGGCGGCCAGCAGCATGCCGGCCAAAAGCAGCGCGGCGGCTGACAAAACGATTTTAAAACGGGTGCTTTTAAAAATGTTTTTCATGAGGGAACCTTCTTGTTTCGGTTATCGGATCTTGCGCAGTTTGATGGAGGTGCCGAGCGCCACGCACTTGGTGGGGTTTTCGGCAATGTGCACGGCAATGTGAGCGCGTTCGGCGATCAGCTGGTCAATGCCGCGCAGCTGGCTGCTGCCGCCCGTCAGGTAAATGCCGCGGTCAATGATGTCGGCCGCCAGCTCGGGCAGGGTGACCTCCAGCGTTTCGCGAATGGCGTCGGTAATGATCGTGGCCGGCTCCAGCAGCACATCGCGGATCTCTTCAGAGGTGATCTCTACAGAAGTCGGCAGGCCGTCGTTCAGGCTGCGGCCGCGCACTTCCATGGCGCCCTCGCCGCCGTATTCGTAAACGGAGCCGATTTTCAGCTTGACGTCCTCGGCCGTACGGTCGCCGATCAGTATGTCGTAGTTCTTTTTCATGTAGTTGACAATGGCCTCGTCAAAGGCGTCGCCGGCCGTTTTCACGCAGCGCGACGCGGCAATGCCGCCCAGGCTGATCACGGCAATGTCGGTGGTGCCGGCGCCGATGTCGGCCACCATGGTGCCGGTCGGCTCGTTTGTGGGCAGCCCAGCGCCGATGGCGGCGGCCATGGCTTTTTCAATCAGTTCCACTTCCTGTGCGCCGGCGTTGCGCGCCGCGTCTTCCACGGCTTTGCGCTCCACTTCCGTTACGCCGGAGGGCACCGAAATCACAATGCGGGTCTTTGTAAACAGCAGGTGTCTGGCTGAACGGCCCATAAAGTCGCGCAGCATGTCGGTCGTCATATCAAAGTCGGCGATCACGCCGTTTTTCAGCGGGTGCACCGCCACAATGGAGCCGGGCGTGCGCCCGATCATGCTTTTGGCCACATTGCCCACTGCCAGAACGCGCTTTGTTTTTACGTCAACAGCCACAACGGACGGTTCGTCGATCACGATACCGCCCTTTTTGCTGCACATTTGTGTGTTTGCCGTGCCCAGGTCAATGCCGAGGTCTCTTGTCAACATGTTTTATCGCTCGCTTTCTCACAAAATCTTGGTCAAAATAATCGGAAAATACCGGGAATTCAATTCAGCAATGCTATTATATAATAATATAATACGGAGCACAAGGCAAAAAAACAAAAATAAAAAAATTTACAAAATCTCAACAACTTGCCGTATTCCGGCAGCAAAAAAAGCGCCCCAAAGGGACGCTTTTTTATGTGTTTTGCTCTTTTCAGTCGGCCGGTACGATGCGCACGCTGCCGCTGACGGTCTCAAAGTGGAATTCTGTGTCGTTTTCTTCACCGCCGAACGTGTAGGTGCCGCGCGACGGCTGCGCGCTGTTCAGCCCAAAGCCGTCGGCGCTGACAGCGCCGGAAACGGTCTTGATCTCGGCAAAGAAATCGCTGCCCTTGGGCAGGGTCAAACGCCAGTTCCCGCTGACGCTTTTGGCGTCCAGGTCCTGCGGAAGCACGGCTGCTTCGATCTCCATGCTGCCGCTGACGCTTTCCAGGTCAACTTCTTCGGCAATGCTGCCGGCTATGTGTATGTCGCCGCTGACGGTTTTGACCGATGCGCTGTTTGCCCCCAGCGCCGCGGCGCGCAGGCTGCCGCTTGCGCCTTCGGCTTTAAATTCGTCTGCAAGCAGCGTCTGGATCTCGATGTCGCTGCTGGCGCTTTGGATCTCAAAATCTTCCAGCTGTTTGTCCTGCGGCAGGCGCACGGTCAGGTCCTTGTCATGCGCACGGATGTGGTGCTGTGAATCACAGCAGCGGATGTTCAGGTTGCCGTATTGGTCCAGCGTCCACTGCAGCTGTGTCTCGGCATTTGCTTCAGACACTTCAATGGCGTCGCTTGCGGTGTTTTCCACGTTTACCTTGCCGCTGACCCAGGTGATGTCTATGGAGCGCACCTGTTCGGCGCGCAGGTTGAATGCGCCGGTGCCGTTCGTGGCGCTGCTGTAGGCCGGCTCGGGTTCTGTCGGCGCCGTGGTTTCGGTCACGCCCGGCAGCGCGGCGTCGCTGTCGTCATCATTCAGTCGGTCGGAAATGGCGGAAATGCCGGACACGGCCAGGTCCTTCAGCTGCTTGCCGACCACGCCGGCGGTCAGAATGCCCAGCAAAATCAGTACGATCACCGCCAAAACGGCGATTTTTACAATGTTTTTTGTTTTTTGACTGTTCATGTTTTCACCTCTTCAGTTCAAATACAGCGCTGGCAATGCCGCAAAGGCTCGGCGCGATCAGAAAGATGACCCAGGTTATGAACCATGCCCCGGAGGCAAAGCTGATCAGAAAATACAGCCCGGCTGCGGCCGCCCAGATCACGGCGTGGATCAGGGAAATGCGCGCCTTTACGCCCTGCTTTTCTGTTTTCCACTGGCGGAATTCCTCGGCCATCGTGACGTTGTTTTTGTATTTTTGCTTGGGGTTCGGCGCTAAAATGAACATGGCCACGCCGGCGGCGACCAGCACAAACAGCAGCACCGCACCGACGGCGCCGGGCCACAGAATGCACGGCACCGGGCACAAAATGCACAGGGCCACGCCTATGGCTGTCATGATGCGCTCTGTTTTTTCATCCTTGGCAAATTCCTGCTCGCGCGCCGATTTCGGCGGCTCTTGCGCCTGCGCGGTGTTTTGTGCCTGCGCTTTTTCGCCGCCCATGTCGCGCAGGATGGACTGAATGTCGCCCACGCCGGCCACGGCAATATTGTAAGCCGCCTCGTCGCTTTTGCCCTGGCTGATCAGGTCGGCATATTTTTCGTTTAAATTCTGTAAAACTTCTTCGCGGAATTCGATCGTTTCCTTGGTCATGGGCACACCGTTAAACAGTCCGTCCACATATTCCCGAAGTCTGTCGTTCATGGCTGTACCTCCGTCTCCATTAAGTTGTTGATGATGTCGCGCGCGTGTTTCCATTCGCCGCTGAGCTTGCAGTATGTTTCGCGCCCTTTGTCGGTAATGGCGTAGTACTTGCGCCTGGCGCCGGTCGTTTCGTCGCCCCAGTAGGCGGTGATGTCGCCGGATTGCTCCAGCCGCCGGAACACCGTGTAAAGCGTTGCTTCTTTCAGCTCCAGTTCGCCGCCCGACTTCTGCTGGATCGTTTTGTTGATTCGGTAGCCGTAGCTGTCGCCCTGCATCAGTTGTGCCAGAATGATCGTCTCGGTGCAGCCGCGCAGAATATCGGATGCAATCATGTGTGCGCCTCCTTTCAGCCTTATAATACAACAAAGTACCTCGCCTGTCAAGGTACTTTCTCAGACGATATATAAATTATTTATAAACATTTGAAAACGGTCGAAAGCAGCCGCTTTTTGTGCGCTTTTTTAGGCTTTTGGGCAATAAAAAACCTGCAAAGCACAAATTTTGACCAAAAGCAGGTCAGCTGTGCTTTGCAGGCATTGGTTTTAATGTATGTTATTTGTACCTGGTGCGGTCGCTGTCCGGCAGCGTCAGGTGCAGATAGGCGTGCGGTTTTCGGTTTTTGCCCAGGTCTTCTTTCTGCCGGTGGCGGCGCAGGGCGTCTATGTCCAGTTCGGCGTACAAAATGCCGTCAAACGTTTCGCCGGCCAGAGCGAGCGTGTTGTCGGCGCCGCGGCCGTCTTCGCCCCACACGTCGGGACCAAAGGCGCAGGAACAGCCGCCGTTTTCCCCGGGCGGGTTGGCCATGGCAACGGCGCACATGTTCTGCATGGCGGCCACTGAAAGCTCGGACAGACGCGGGCGCATGCAGGTGCAGTCGTTCGGCACCAGAATGATCTCGGCGCCCTGCAGCATCAGCTCGCGCGCACTTTCGGGGTGCTCGCGGTCGTAGCAGATCATAACGCCAAAACAAATGCCGTCCGTCTCGCCCGTGCAGAAGCGGCTGCCGCCCTCCAAAAAACGTTCGGCGTCAAAATCACAGGTGTGCACCTTGCTGTACTTCAGCACCGTTTTGCCGTTTCGGTCCAGTAAAAAGGCGGTGTTTTGCGGCAGCTTTTCGCCTTTTGTAAAGGCGGTGATGCAGACGTTTGTCTGCGTTTCGGCCGCCGCGTTGCGCACGGTTTCCAGCCACTTGCAGTCGTCTGTCAGCGCCGCGCCGCGCCAGGCGGCAAAAGCCGGGTCTTGCAGAACGTGCGCGTCGTCCTGCCGGCTGCGGCAGACGTCCGGAAAGGCATAGCCGGTCAGGAAGCATTCCGGAAACAGCACCAGGTCGGCGCCGTTTTCGGCTGCCTGGCGGATCAGCTGCACGGCGCAGTCTGTGTTCTCTTTTGTTTTTCCGGGCAGACTGCGGTGCTGCACAATGGCAAATTTGTACATATTCTTCCTCTTTTGTGCGTAAAATTCAGAATTTTTAAACTTTTCCACAGCGTTTTCCGCCGTTTTCACCGGCCGCTGCGGAAAACGTCAGTGGATCCAGCCTTTTTTGAACATGATGTGGGTGGCCAGCAGCGCTACGACGACGCCCACCGGGATCAGCACGCCGATGGCGACGGAGCCGTCTATGGCCAGCACGATCAGCACGACCGCCAGCGGGGCGATGCTGATTTTGTAGTTTTTGGCGATGTAGCCCATGCCGAGCGCACCGAACAGCGCCGGCACCACCTGGCTGAACGCGGCGGAAAACGGCGAATCCGGGTCAGTCAGGTACGGCAGAAATGGGGAAAAGGCCACCACGCCCACAGCCAGCACCAGTGTGGTTACGATGGAGGATGTGGCCGAGGCGATCGTAGACAGCAGTTCGCCCTCGTCGCTGTTCGCGCGCACGCCGGCCATGTCCATGGCCGACAGGGCGCACGGCAGCTTCAGGTTGGAGATGTTGCCGGTCACAAAGCTCAGGTATGTCGCGCCGGAGCCCAGCAGCGGCGTGTAGGTCACCACTTCAATAATGGCGGTCGGGTAAAACAGCAGGGCAATGGGCGCCAGCCCCTTGAAAACGGCGGCGGCAGAGGGCCATGCGTCCAGGTGGGCGGAAATGGCCAGCGGGATCATGATAAAGCCGACCAGCGCCGTAATGACCCAGAAGCGGCCGTAAATGTGGGTGCGGTTGTTATATCGTTCCATCTCAGCCCCTCCATTCCAATGCGGCGATCTCGCCCGGCAGCACCTGGTTCAAAAGCATGACGACCCCAAGTGCAATAAACAGGCTCAGCGGCATGGCGAACGTGTCGAGCCACGCCATCGGTTTCTTTTTGTTGATCTGCATAAATATCCACATGAAAAGCATGGAGGTGAAAAGCGCCGCCACACTTAAGACACCGGCGCCGTCGCCGAGCACGTCGGGTTCGCCGCTGCCGAGGATCGCGCGCCCGATAAAGGCAGAGATCAGTCCGGTAAACGCGGCGGTGCTCATGGCGTTTGCCCACGCGCCGTTTTTGTGCACGGCTGAGCCGATCTTTTTTTGAATAAATTTTACGGCAAACGGCAGGATGACGAGCGGCATGACGGAACCGAGCGTCATGACCCAGGCTGCGGCCGAAAAGGCCGTTTCGTCGGTCACTTCGCGGCTCAGGCCCCCGGTCAGGCCAAGGGCGTCCAGCGCGCTTTGCGCGGCCGGCACTTCGTAGGTGATGTTGCCGATGACGCTCAGGCGGATCCACGGCAGCACGATGCCGAGCGCGCCGGAAAGTGTCAGCACGGTCGCCAAAATGGCGATCGACGGGGCGATGGAAAACAGTGCGCTTGAGGCGACTGTCTTTTTCATGGTGGACTCGGCCAGGCCGATCTTCTTGCCCTGCTTCCAGGCACGGATCAGGAAAAACAGCGACTGCGCCAGAACGAATACGACAACGGCGCCGCCGAGCAGGTACATAAAGGTGCTTGTTTTAAAATCCATGGCGGCTCCTTTCAGACCTCGTTCATTTCGCGTATGTATTTTTTAAAAAAGGCCACGCCCTGCGTCAGCTGTTCGACCGGGCAGCGCTCGTTTGTGGAGTGCGTGGTCAAAAGCAGCTCGGTCGGCACGGTGAACGGCGCAAAGCGGTAAATGTTTTCGCAGATGGGCTCGTAGTGGTACGCGTCGGTGCCGCCCATGACCAGGTAGGGGATCACAATGTTTTTGGGGTCCAGCTGGCGCGAAAGCTTTTTCAGCACGCCGAAAGACTTTGTGTTGTCGGGCGATACGATGGACGGTTCCTTGCCCTTGATGAATTCGATCTCGATCTTGTCATTTTTTATGGCCCGGCGGATGTGCTCTTTCGTAGAGGCAATGGATTCGCCCGGCATGATGCGGCAGTTCACCGTAACGCTCGCCTTTTGCGGCAGCACGTTGGCGGCCGGCGAACCTTCGGCCATCGTTACGCCGATCGTGGTGCGCACGAGCGACGCGGCCGGCGGGATCAAAGTCATCGCTTTTAAAATCAGCGGCCGCAGGATAACGTGGTTGCAAAGAATGAAACGGCCGGGGTAGGTCATCTGGCTGCCGACTAATTTGAACAGGTTTTTTACAAACGGCAGCATTTTGGCTTTAAACTGGTGGTTTTCCAGCCGGCAAACAGCTTTGGCCAGCTCGCCGATCGCGGTGTGCTTCGGCGGCTGGGAGGAATGGCCGCCCTTGGCGCGCAGAGTCAGGCGGAAATCGGCGTACCCTTTTTCCGCCACGCCGATGCCGGCCAGGCTGCCCTCTAAAATGCCTTTGATGTTGGCCGGCAGCATAGCGCCGCCCTCGTCAATAATGCTGTCCAGGTGGACGCCGCGGCTTTTCAAAACCTGCATGATGGCGTCTGCGCCGGAGGTCTCGCCGGCCACGATCTCTTCGTTGTGGCCGAAGCAAAGGTAAACGGTGCGTTTCGGGCGGTAGCCTTCTTCAAGCAGGGTCTCAATGCTCTCCATCAGGCAGACCAGGTGGTTTTTCATGTCCAGCGCGCCGCGTCCCCACACAAATTCGCCGTCGTTCACACCGTCGAATGCCGGGTGGGTCCAGTCGCTTTCTGTGCCGGCAGCTACGGGCACCACGTCCATGTGCGATAAAAAGGCGATCGGCTCCACATCGCTTCGCTCGCCGGTCCATTCGTACAGAAGCGAGGCTTTGGAAATTTTCTCGCGTTTCAGGTTCTTGGTGATCAGCGGGTAGCTTTTTTCAAGAAAATCGTGAAACTTTTCAAATTCTGTCCAGTCCGTTTGACTTTCATCCTCGCACGACACGGTGCGGATGCGTATGGCCTCGCTCAAGTGCTCAGCCGCCCGGGCGGTGTTGACGTTTTCTTTTTCAAACGCGCCGGGGCGCGGCTCTTCTTTTTTGAAAAGCGCGGCGTGTACGGCCGTCAGCAGCAGGGCGGCCGCGATCACGGCCGGAATGATGAGTAAAACTTCCAATCGGCTCAGTCCTTTCGGTTTTTTTGATTTTTGGAAATAAATCCCCATTTGATTATAGCAAAAAAGGGCCTTCCTGCAAAGCCCTTTTTCTCTGTGTGAAATGGAATTTTCAGTTTTTGTACACCCTGTGTCTGCTTTGCGCCGTTTTCGCCGTTAAATGTCGGTCGTAAACGTGTAGCCCTGGGCGCGGATGTTGTCGATCGCCGCCCCCAAAATGTTTGCGTTCGTGGCGGACACGGCGTGCAGCAGGTAAATCGCGCCGCCGTGTGTAGACTCGGTCAGAAGCCGCAGCGCTTCCTGTTCGTCAGGCGGGTTTTCCGTGTCCCAGTCTGCGTAGGCAAACGACCAGAACACGCTTTCGTAGCCCATCATTTGGGCCAGGTAAAGCGTCTGCTCGGAAAATTCGCCTTTCGGAAAACGAAAGTACTTCATTTCGTAGTCAAACGTGTCGGCAACGTAGTCGTGCAGCACGCGGATCTCTTCCTCCGCCACGGAAAGGTCTACCTCGTCCATCGTGTAGTGGCGGTAGGTGTGGTTGCCCACAATGTGCCCCTCGTCGATCATGCGCTGCACCAGTTTTGGGTTGGCCTTTGCAAAGTCATACGTCACAAAGAAAACGGCTTTTACGCCTTTTTCTTTCAGTGTGTCGAGAATTTGCGGCGTGTAGCCGTTTTCATAACCCTCGTCAAACGTCAGGCAAATCGTTTTGGTGTCGGGGCCGATGAACGTTGCGCCCAGATCGCCGAATTGCTTTTGCAAACTGACCGGGTCGGCGGGCCGCTGGTGGTCCACGGTGTTGCCGGGGCCCCAAATGACCTTGTCGCGCGAATAATCGCCAAAGTCGGCCTGCATGGCGTCCGCCGGCGGCGAGGTCGTGTAGTCCGCTGCCGTCGCTTCGCTTTCCGATGTCTGCGCCGCCGAGCTTTCGGCCGCGTCGTCCTTGCTTTCCTGCCGGGTGCAGCCGGCAAAAAGCATGGCGCACGCCAGCAGCACAAGCAGCATTTTTTTCATATTCTTGCCTCCCTGAGGCGGCAAAACGGTTGAAAGCGGCTTTTGCCGGTTTTCAAAATATAAAAAACCGCCTCAAACCTATTGTTTGTTTGCGGCGGTTTTTTCATGCCCGGAAAAATATAAGGCGTTTTGTAAAAAATGCAAATAAAAAATGCGTTTTACTGTTTTTTGGCAAACGCATCAGACGGGCGCCGTGTCGTGTTCTTCCTCATCTTCGTCGTCATCGTCTTCGTCGTATTCCCTCTTTTCAGGGCCGTTCAGACGCAGCTTGCTGCGCGTTTTCTGCAGCACGGTCTCGTGGCTGCGGTGCTGGCTGCGGCTGTGTTTCCTTTTCTTTCTTATGTAAACGGAAAGCGGGTGCAGCAGCAGGTGCGCGATCACGACGAATGCGGCCAGAATGATCGCAAAAGAAATGTCGTCTACGCAGCACAGCAGGCCAACGGCGCCGCTGGCCCAAACGGTGGCCGCCGTGGTCAAGCCGCGGATGTTTGCGCCGTCACGCAAAATGACGCCGGTGCCCAGAAAACCGATACCGGTCACCACATTGGCGGCAATACGCGTCAGGTCGTTCGCGTCCGGGTCGACCAGGTAGGAAAAGGCCGTGTAGCCGAACGAGGCCACGCACACGATGACGTTCGTTACGATGCCGGCTTCGTGGCGTGTCCACTGCCGCTCCAGCCCGATGATGAAGCCGAGCGCAATGGCCAGCAGTACGCGCAGGGTGAACCCAAGCGGTGTTAAAATGTCTAAAATTTCAAAATCCAACAGAATCAGCTGCCTTCCTCGGTGGATTCAATGCTCTTCATTTTCAGGTATGCGTTGATAAAGCCGTCAATATCGCCGTCCATCACGGCGCTGATGTTGCCGGCTTCGTAACCGGTGCGGTGGTCCTTGACCAGCGTGTACGGCATAAATACATAGGAGCGGATCTGCGACCCCCAGGCGATCTCGCGCTGTTCGCCCTTGATGTCTTCGATCTTTTCCAGGTTTTCGCGCTCTTTGATCTCGATCAGCTTGGATTTCAGCATTTTCATGGCCACTTCGCGGTTCTGGTGCTGGCTGCGCTCCACCTGGCAGGCCACGACGATGCCGGTCGGAATATGGGTCAGGCGCACGGCAGAGGAGGTCTTGTTGACCTTCTGGCCGCCCGCGCCGCTGGCGCGGTACACGTCCATTTTAATGTCTTCCTCGTTGATCTCCACGTCTACGTCCTCGTCGATCTCGGGCATGACTTCGACCGAGGCAAACGAGGTGTGGCGGCGGCCGGACGAGTCAAACGGCGACACGCGCACCAGGCGGTGGATGCCCATTTCGCCTTTCAGGTAGCCGTAGGCATTTTCGCCCTCAATTAAAATCGTGGCGCTCTTCAGGCCGGCCACTTCGCCGTCCAGGTAGTCGAGCGTAGAGACCTTGAAGTCGTGGCGCTCGCCCCAGCGGTTGTACATGCGAAAAAGCATTTCGGCCCAGTCCTGCGCCTCGGTG
>URDW01000013.1 GCA_900546735.1 uncultured Oscillospiraceae bacterium | reverse complement strand
AGTCGTCGGCAGCGTCAGATGTGTATAAGAGACAGCAAAAAAAGAACACATGCTTCCAATGAAACACATGTCCTTTTTCATACGTTAAAGTTATAAAACCAAGTGATTAAATTTCTATTTTACAACCGCAGCAAAGCGAAAAGGAGTATAAAATGACTTCTTTTACCGGCAGGCCGAACTGTTTTTCAGCTGCCGTTTTATAAAACGCCATCTGCCGGCTGTAGTGCGCAGAAAGCTGCGACGCTTCTTTTACACGGTCCGTTTTAAAATCAACCACCACGAGTGCGCCGTTTTCCTCAAAGATACAGTCAGCAATGCCCTGTACCAAAATCTTTTGATCAGAGTCCATATTTTCGACCGCCGACACAGGCTGAAACGAAAGCAGCCTGCACTCACGCCGGCAGCAGCTGCTTTGCAAAATGCGTGATGCCAGCGAAGAAGCGAAAAACGCCCTCAGCGCCTCCAGGTCCAAAAGCCGTACCTCTTCCTGCGTCAGCTTATTTTCCCTATGCAGCCGCTGCACTTCCCCATCCAGATTCGCTGCAGCCGCTTTATAATCACAATATTGCATGAATAAGTGCATGGCTGTTCCGCCCAGTGTGCCGGCCCTGCCGGGCGCTTGCGCAAAATTCGGCTTTTCCGTAAAGTAAAAATCCAGATCGCCGCTTACCCGGTCCAGTTCCGAAGCGTTGCGCTTGGCTGCGATCTTCGACAGTGAACGGTCGCACTGAAAAGCAAAACGTTCTGTAAACTGCGCCAGCACGCCGGGATCCGGTTGGGAAACACCGGCTGTCGCTTCCTGCTGCGGCAAAGGCTGTGCAGAGACGATTTTCATATCCATCTGAAAATCAGGAATTTCAGACAGATGCGGCGGCTGTGCGCAAAGCGCAGCGGTCGCCGGATGAAACAATGCCGTCATCAGCAAAAGTGCAGAATCGCTGCCGGCGGATTGGCACAAATACGGATCGATTCGACCATCTGCAAAAGAGATTTTGCCGGCAAACTTTTCCAGCGACCCCTCTGGGTCCTTCAGCGTCATAAACGCCGCAAAACTCTCCTTTGCACGCGTCAGCGCCACATAGAGCACGCGCACATTTTCGCTCATAGCGTCTTTTTCCATCTCTTTTTTCACTGCATCATAAGCCAGCGTATTGTAGCGGCAGCGCAGCGATTCATTCAGGGACTGCATGCCAAGCCCGGCCGACGGGTGGATCAAAACGCGTTTGACCGTGTCCTGCTGATTGTAGCGTGAAGCCGTACCGGCAAGAATGACAAACGGAAACTCAAGCCCTTTTGATTTGTGCACCGTCATTAAACGAACGGCGTTGCTGCCCCCGTCGCCAGAAGCGCTTTTGACAGCGTCTGACGCAAGAATGCGGTCAATGTAATGCAGGAAAGAAGAAAGACCTCGCGTATCTCCATAATCATACCGCGCCGCAAGATCCACGAATTTCATCAGGTTCATACGGCTGTTTTCGTATTCGCCGGCAGAGGCCATCAGCGCGATAAACAGTGTATCCTGCATGATCTGAATGATCAGTTCGCTGCAGCTGACTGCCACGGCAAGATTGCGGTATTTATCGATAAAATCCAGAAAACGCTTCACCTTTTCATGATCGCGCTGCGCCAAAAGCAGCGTGTAAAGATTTTTGCGTACAGCGCCGCCCTGCACTTTCAGCCGTGCAATGTCATCTGCGCTAAAGCCAAAGATGCCCGACATCAGTACGCTGAGCACGGCAATATCGTTTGTGGGATTGTCCACCGTACGCAGCAGCGACAGCAAAAGCATGACCTCGCGCGTTTTGAAAAGCGGCTGGGCATTTTCCGCCGCGACCGGAATGCCGTTTTCGGCAAAGACCTTAGCAAACTTTTCGATCGTTCCCTTGCCCTTTCGGAACAAAACGGCAAAGTCACCGAATTCGATCGGCCGCACGCCTGCAGGGCTGCTCTTATCCGACACAGTCATGCCGCCCGAAATTTTTTCCAAAATAAAATCTGCCACTGCCTGTGCTTCATTTTCCGTCTTATCCTCTGCGGCAGAAGCATCGTCGCGCACAATGCGCAGACTGATGCAGGCGTTTTCGGCAGGCGGATACACGGCGCCGGCATTTAAGTACTCATTACGGTCATAAGCAAGGCCGCCGACTTGCGGCGAAAATATCTTGGAAAAAAGAAAGTTCGTATAGCGGCAGATGTCGTCACGGGAGCGAAAATTCTTATTCAGATAAATTCGGGAGGAGACAGGCTCGTTGGGATCGTAATCAAAATAAGAATTGAGCCGATCCACAAAAATCTCCGGCATGGCCAGACGAAAACCGTAGATGCTCTGCTTGACATCGCCCACGACAAACAGATTGTGTCCGTTGGAAATGCAGGTAAACAGGAAATCCTGCGCACGGTTCGTGTCCTGGTACTCATCCACCAAAATTTCATCGTATTTTTCCGACAATTCCTGAGCAAATGCTGTTTTTCGGGGCGTTTCACCGCTGAAATCTGCCACAAGCGAAAGTGCAAACTGCGCAATATCACTGAATTCATAGGCATTTTGCTCTTTTTTCAGCCGCAAAAGTTCAGCGCTGTAGTCACGCACGATCTCATAGAGTTCACAGACGCAGGGGTACAGATAATCCATATCTTCCCTCGCCTGCTGCAAGTCGATCTGCAGATACGGCGCATTCAAAATATTGTCTTTTACAAATTTCCGCACGGCGCTGAGCGCAGCTTTAACCGGCGAAGTATAGCCTTTAGGGCTGCGCGGCATGCTCTCCATGGAAAAGTTCTGCACCAGATCGCGGCAAGCCGCCAAGCTGCCAAGCTGCGCCTGCAACTTCTTTAAAAACGCTTCTTCGCGTTCGATCAGCGCGCTGTACCCGTCAAACATGCAGTCATCCGGCGTAAGCGAAGCGCGAATGCTTGCATACATGTTGCAGGCATATTGCAGCCCGCCCTCATAATCGCGCTGCAATATTTCACACCAACGCGCGGGGCCGGACTCGTTCTCAGGGTCATAAAGCACACACATCTGCTGCAGCCAGTTCAAAGGATCGGCCTGCACCATAATATAGCTGTAAAGCTCCTGAACCGTTTTCTCGAATGCCTGTGTATTTTTGGCGCCCGACAGCAGTTCGATCAGACGCGTAAAAGCACTGCTTCGCGCATCATAGCGCGGTTCAAGCACATTGGCAAGCGCCTCGTGCTGCAGCACCTGCGCATCCGGCGTATCCAGCACAGAAAAGTCCCGTTCTATACCGAGCGTCTCAAAGTTTTCACGCACAAGCCCGGCGCAAAATGCATCGATCGTGCAGATCTCGGCAGTATTGATGCGCGCCGTCTGTGCACGCAGATGCCGGTCGCCTGGGTTCGACTCGCTTAAATCCGCCAGCTTCGCCGAAATACGCGCACGCATTTCCGCCGCAGCGGCATTCGTGAACGTTACGATCAAAAAGCGCTCTACCGACGCCCCCTGCGCAATTCTCTGCACAACACGCTCTGACAGTACGGCCGTTTTGCCTGAGCCCGCGCCGGCCGAAACAAGAAGGTTCGTACCCGACGCATAGATGGCATTATTTTGTTGCGGTGTCCAGTTCGTCATGGTGCGCCTCCTTTTGCAGCATTTCAAATACTTTGGCGTTGTCCGCGTCCAAAATTTCGCGCGGTTCGATACGGCGGCGGTTGGCGCAGACGCTGAAATAATCGCAGTATTCACACGGCAGGCGGCTGCCCGAAGTGTGCAGTGCCGGCTGCTGTGCAATATTGCCGCTGCAAAGCCCGTTGCCCATCTGCGATACCAAGCTGCCTATTTTGTCTTTAAGCAGCGCAAACTGCTTTGCGCTGGCAAGATTTCCGCCAAGGCCACCGCCGCGCAGCTGTTTTACAGGCAGAAAATGCGCGCCCGGGTCTTTTTCCATGGCATAAAGCACCCCGGCATCGTCGAGCACAAGACCCATCATCTGAAAACGCTTATCTTTTTTTACCTGCAGTTTTTCCATATCCCCGCGCGAAACATACTCCATTCCCCCGCCCGAAGGCATGTAAAGAACACCGGCCGGCTTGGCGCCGCCCGAGTATTCCCGATCCTCACAAAGGGCAAACAGGTAAATAAACATCTGCAAATTCAAACCGCCGAGCAAGTCGCTGAGCATAAATTTTTTGCTGCCGGTCTTGTAGTCGACAACGCGCAGATAAACGCCCTGCTCGCCCACATAACGGTCTACACGGTCAACAGTGCCGTTTAAAAGGACGTGACCGTATTCCGTCGGAAAGACAGGCGCCTGTACAGCGCCGTCCGGCGCCACGCGCACCTCAAAGCCAAACGGTTCAAAATCGGATTGCGCAAACTCCTGCTGCAGGCGCGCCAATACATCAGCCGCCATCCATTTCAGCCGCTCAATGTCGTAATTGAGCTTTTTGGAGTACGCTTCGTCTACGCTGATATTTTCCTGCACATAACGGCAAATCAGCGAATAAGCCTGTTCGGCAAGCTGCCGGTCGTCATAAGCCAAAAACTGTGTCTTTGTATTTTCTTTTAAAATATTTTCCAATATGTAATGCACGATCGTGCCGGTCTGCATTGGGTCCAGCTCCGCCGATCGAAGCGGGTATGCCTGCACGCCGAAGCGGCAGAAATAGCGAAACGGGCAGGTATAAAATTCCTCGATCCTGGACGGCGACAGGCGCATCTCATCCCCAAACAGCGCGCGGGAAAGCGACGTGTCCTGAATCGAAATCGGCTGCGTGCCGTTTTGCAGAGCCACGCCGGCGTAAGCGCCTTTATAAGCAGCATCCTTTTTAAAATAGGCTTTCAGCGTTGCCTCCAGCGTTGTATCACGATCCCACCCGGCACACATCAGCTCAAAGGCCGCTGACTTTGTTTCAGCAAGCGACAGCTGTTCAGACTCCTGCCCGGTACGGCGCACGGCCTTTAGCGCAGGAAAGATTTTTTGCAGACGATGCACAAAAATCCCGGGTTCGCTTTTACTGCCCTGCAGCTGCGCAGAATAAGAAAAAAATGCCTGCTCGCTTGCACATGTAAAAGCCATGTAGGCATGGATGCGCTCATAAGCCAGCAAAAACGCATCAGACCCCGGCATCTCCTTGCCGAGCTGGCGAAACGGTTTTTCCATAAGCCTGCGTTCCGCCGGTGTGATCAGACTGTCGGCGCCGCCGTTTTTCGGGAATTCGCCCTCATTCAAGCCGACAACAAACACCGTTTTTACACGATCCGGCCGGATGCGGTCCGCCTGGCCGAACTGCACATTGCCGATGCCCTCCGGCAGCGCGCCAAGGTCTGTGTTCTGCACCATGACGGAATAATACTCGTAAAATGTACGCAGTGACATCGGCGTGTCGCCAAGCACGGTGTGCAGTTCAGAGAGTATCTGCATCATCAGCTTCCAGACGGCGTCCTGCTCCTGCGCCAGCGCACTCATGCCGTTTTTTGCAAAATAAGCCGCGCGCTTTTTCAGCGAAGTTCTGGCATCGGAATCCAAAAGAAACGCATAGAGCCTTTCACAGATTTGCGCCCCGGTTGCCTCTTTGCAGTCCTTGCGGAACTTGAGCACCGGCAGGATCAGCCGGCGCCGTATCTCGTTGATCTTCTCCAGCTTTTTGGCCTGGCGTTCGTCCAGCTTGGCGTTCAGCCCGTCGGGCGGGTTTGTAAAATCATCAAACCACTGACGGCCGCGCACGCGCCAGACGATCGCATAGTTTTCCAGCAGCGCGATCTCGTTCGTGCTCAGATCCGGTATGCCGGATTTCGCAAAAGACAGCACATCATCCATTCGAAAAGAGCAGCGGATCATGCGGAAAAGATAGTCGACAAACACGATGAGCGGCTGTACAAAAATGCTGTGCCGCTCGTCGCGAAAATACGGCACGTCAAATTTGTCAAATGCACTGCGCATCGGCGCACCGTACATGTCCATATTTCTTGTAATAACGGCAATGTCCTTTGCCGCGCACACGCCGGTGCGCAACAGCTTATGGATCTGCATGGCAACATGGTCGCACTCTTCATAAATGCTTGCAGCCGCGAACAGGTGCATATGCTGCACATCGCCCGCAAACGGCTGCGGTGAAAAGCGCACAAACTCCCGTTCCAGCGCCGCCATTTCCTCGTTTTGGCTGCGCTTGTTATGCGGCAAAACGATCTCGCTGTGCTTTTGCCCGCTGTCTTTTAAAAAGGTGCGGACACGGCGGAGCGTATCGAGCGGAAGCGCCAGATACTCTGCATTTTGCGTATCTGTGTCACAGGCGAAAGTGACCTGCACATTCTGTGCCTGCATAAGAATGGAGAACAAAATCTTATATTCCAGATCGCCGAACGTCAAGAACCCATCCACAAAAACCGACTTGCCAGCAAAATAGTCATATTTGCACAAAAGGCGGTGCAGCTGATCGAGCTCATAGGCGTAATCAAAATAGGTGCTTTCCACCATTTCATCATACGCCTGCATAACAGCAGACAAATCAAAAAGCTTTGCTTTTAAAGAATTTTTACTGACCTGCTCACGCACATCCAAAAGCGCCTGCGCGCCGATGCCGGCATTTTTAAACTCATCATAAGCCGCGATCATCGAAGACACAAAAGCATTGCCGGATGTATTTTTGCGATAAAGCTGCAGCTGCGGCGCAGACGCGTCTATGGCTTTTTTCATGCACACGGCCTTGGCGCCGCGTGACAGCGCATGCGGCGTACGGCCGCCGTAGCAGCGCTGCACCTCATACAAAAGGCTGCGAAAGCTTTGGCACGAAACGCGTCCCATCAGCCCCTCGCCCAGTTTTTCGAGCAGACGGCACTCCGACACAAACGAGCACTGCTCTGGCACGATCAGAACCACTTCCCGGCCGGCAGCCGCCGCCTGTGCGATCTGGTCAAATACATATTCTGTTTTTGCACTGCCGGAGCGGCCGAGAACCAGTTGAATCATATTTTTGTCCTTTATTGTCTATTATTCGCTCGCCACGATCTCCTCGTAAGCATCGATCAAAAAGCGGTACATCGGAGAAGCGAGGTCGATAAACGCTTTCAGCTCATCGATCAGAGCCGGGCTGTTGATTTTTGAGAGATCGGTATCAGTATGTAAAAACTCAATATATTTGGAATTGATATACGGTTTGACTGAATCCGGTGCAGAAGGGTCGCGATCTTTTTTATAGAACTCAGAGTCGTACACAAATCCGTTTTCCAGCAGCTGCCCGGCGGCTTTTAAAAACCTGCGCGGATGCGCCTTGATGTGCGCACGCACCACATCCATCTGCACAGGCCGGTCGCACCACATGCCAATGCCGTAACTGTAAGCACCGGGAGTAAATTCAAACCACATAAACGGCGCGTTCGGGTATTCAAATTTATTGCGCCGAAACATGACCCACAGATTTTCACGGTAAAGCAATTTAGACTTGGTGCGGCGCGTGTCGCGGCGTACCCGGGAAACCGTATAGAGCGGATTCGTATACATTTTATCGTCCAGTTCACAAAGCTGGCCGGAAAGATCCAGCATGATCTGGCGCATTGGCACAACAGCGCCCTGCTTAATCTCCTCTTTGTGTGCCTCGTAAAACGGCTTGGAGTCCTGAAAACGGTTTTCGCAAAGCAGCTGTATCGTCTGCGGTGAAATACCTTTAAAATTATACATTCTTCAATAAACCTCTTTCCAACAGCTTCTGGGCGGCGATCATGGCGCAGATTTTGGAGCCGTGATAGGTCAGGCCGCCCTGCGCCCAGGCATAGTACGGCGGGCGGATCGGCGCATCGGCCGAAAGTTCGATCGACGAGCCCAGTGTAAACGCACCGGCCGCCATAACGACCTGGCTGTCATAGCCGGGCATATCCCACGGAACGGGCGCCACAAAAGAATCAATGTAGCTGCCGCTTTGAATGCCTTGGCAAAATGCGACAAGGCTCTCTTCATTCTCAAGACCGATGCTCTGCACGATATCGCAGCGCGCCTCGTCATAGCGCGGCGTCACATCGTAACCGAACTGCGTATAAAACGCGGCCGTGAACACCGCAGCGCGCAGCGCTTCGCCGACCACGTGCGGCGCGAAATAAAGGCCCATGTACAGTTCGCGGTTAAAGCCGAGCGTTGCGCCGACCTCGCGCCCAAGCCCCGGTGTGGTCAGCCGGTAGGCACACTGTTCCACAAGGTCGCTGCGCCCGGCAATGTAGCCCCCGGTGCGCGCAATGCCGCCGCCCGGATTTTTAATCAGTGAACCGGCGACCAGGTCAGCGCCGACTTCGGTCGGTTCTCTCTTTTCCACGAATTCGCCGTAACAGTTGTCGACCATTACGATCACATTCGGGTTCTGGGCCTTAGCGGCGTCTGCAATACGGCCGATCTCTTCGACCGAAAGCGACGGACGCAGCGAGTAGCCGCGCGAACGCTGGATATAGACCATTTTGACCGAATCATCTACGGCCGTTTTGAGCGCATCCATATCGACACGCCCGTCTTTCAGCGGCAATTCCTCATAGAGCACACCGAAATCCTTGAGCGAACCCATATTTTCACCGCTCAGGCCAATAACGCTGTGGATCGTATCATACGGCGTACCGGTTACCGACAGCATTTTGTCGCCCGGACGCAGCACGCCGAAAAGCGCCGTGGCCAAGGTGTGCGTGCCGCAGGTGAAATTGTGCCGCACCAAAGCTGATTCGCACCCGAAGACCTGCGCCCAGACGCGGTCCAGCGTTTCACGGCCGCGGTCGTCATAGCCGTAGCCGGTGGAAGCGACAAAGTGGCTTTCGCTGACGCCGGCGTCAATGAAAGCCTTTTGCACCTTGAGCTGATTATACTCTGTGATCTCATCTATTTTGTCAAACTGCGGCCTGGCCAGTTCAGATGCACGCGCAGCCGCTGCCTCAATTTTGGGATCCATATGAAAAAAAGGGGTCATAAACACATTCTCCAGTTCTCCGTTTTGTGAAAACCAAGCCGTTCATAAAACGTCACGATCGAGCTGTTTTCACACATTAAATAGACCTGCCCGCCAAATGCACGGCAGATGCCGGCGACCAGCCGGCTGCCAAAGCCCCGGCCGCGCGCCGAAGGGTGCGTGCGCACCGAAGTTAAAACGGCCGTATTCCCATCTATAAATGCCAGCACCGCCGCCGAAACGATTTGCCCGTTTTCCTCGATCGAAAACACCTGTGCGCAGCCGTGGCGGATGCGGTGGTTCAAATCGGCATACCAGGCTTCAAAGCTTTGGCCGTCGTATTCCATAAAAGCAAACAATTCTGTAAGGCCGGGCGTTTGCAACGGAACATCTTTTCCAAAACCGGACGGCGCGCAATCGGCGGCTGCCGCGCGCAGCATGACCGAACCGTTTTGCACCCGGCCGGGCAGCGAAAACGTGCAGTCCGTCAAAACAGAACGGTGTGCACGCACCGCCACGAATGCAGCCAGTTCTTCCCGGTCAGCATCTTCCAGTGCACTGATCGTCAGATCGCCCTCCAGATCAGACAGAAGCGCCGTGACGCGGTCGCCGGACAGCTGCACATAAAATGAAACAAATGAATATGTAAAGCCGTACGCGCGTGCCAGTGCGCAGATGCGTACGGAAAACAGATCCTGCTTAACATACCGGCGCAGCATTTCCAGGCTTTCTGCCTGCCGGATCATAGCACCTGATCCATGATCTGAAACAGCAGCTGCCTGGCCGCTGCCAGATCTTTAGAGGACACCACGCCGGCACAGCCGTGAATGTACCGCCCCGGCAGTGAAACAGCGGCCACCTTTGCGCCGGACGCACCGGTCTGCAGTGCACCTGCATCGTTGCCGCCGGCAATTTTCGTTTTGGTCTGCACCGGAATGCCGGCTTCTTTTGCAGCAGACATGATCTTGCTGTAAAGCGCATGGTCGTAGACTGTGCGCCCATCCATAAAGCTAACGACCGGCCCTTCGTCGAGCACGCAAACGCGCTCTGCACCGGTCACGCCGCAAAGGTCGCCCGCGGTCGTCGTTTCCACAACAACAGCCACATCCGGCTCTACCTGGCGTGCCACGCAGCCGGCGCCGCGCAGACCAACTTCCTCCTGCACACAGAAAGTAAATGTGCAGTCATATTTTAAATCTGACCGGATCATTTCGATCAAAAGCATGCAGCCCGCACGGTCATCGAGCGCCTTAGAGACGATTTTACCGTCATACTCAGCATAATTCGGTAAGAAATAAGCATAATCCCCGGGCTGCACAAAAGAAAGCGCCTCTTCCCGGTCGGCAGCACCAATGTCGATCAAAAGGTCATCGAAACTTAAAGGCGTTTCGCGCTCTGCCTTCGTGAGCAAATGCACCGGTTTTGTACCGACAACACCCTGCACGTCGCCGACCTGCAGCACACGGCAGACGACCGCTTCCGGCTCTATGCCGCCGACCGGTTCAAAACGCAGGTAGCCATCGTCCGTAACGGACGTAATAATGAACGCCACTTCGTCCATATGCGCGTTGAAAAGGATTTTCTGCGGCGCACGATTCCTGCCCTTCTTCTCAGCAATAATGTTGCCGAGCGCATCCACACGGCAGGTGCAGTACGGGGTGATCTGCTCCAAAATATATTCGCGTACCTTTTCCTCGCGGCCGGAGCCGCCGGGAAGGTTACAAAGCTGCTCAAGCATCTGCCTCACCTGCTTTCTTCTGGACATAAGCAAAAATCAAATCAGCAACCGCCTGAATGTCGCTGCGCTGCACGACCTCGACCGGGGTGTGCATATAGCGCTGCGGAATCGAAAGCAATGCGCACGGCACGCCGCTGCCGCTGACCGTAAAGGCGTCCGCATCCGTACTGGTGCGGCCGTTCATGACCTCCACCTGGTGCGGTATTTGGTTTTCTTTGGCCAGCACCACCATAGTTTCAAACGCAGCGCGGTCCAGCACCGGCGAAATGCCGATCATAGCACCCTGCCCCAGCTTGCCGCAGCTTTCTGCCTTGCAGCCGGGCGAATAGGCAAAACTGACGTCCACACAAATCGCTTCATCGGCATTTTCCCGGTAGAGCGCTGTTGCCGCGCCGCGGTTTCCTACCTCTTCCTGTGCAGCTAAAACAACCGTGATCTTCACCGGCAAATCGGCATCGTGAATCATTTGCGCTGCCAAAAGCACGGCCACCGCACCGCTGCGGTCATCCAGGCAGTTTGCACTGACCCGGTCCCCGAGCAGTTTGGTGAAATGGCGCTTGAACACAACGCGGTCGCCGCGCTGTACCAGAGCCGGCAAATGTGCTGCGTCGCAGCAAACGTCTACAGCCAGCTCGTCTATTTGGGGTATTTTTTCCTGCTTTTTCAAATGCGGCGGCAGCGTCGTGACCACACCGGCCAGCTGTTCACATCCGAGAACGAGTACTTCGCTGCCGGGCAGCATCCGCTCGTCCAGACCACCGCAGGGCGCAACTTTTAAAAAGCCGCCGTCGCACACATCGGTCACGACCATGCTGATCTCGTCCAGATGTGCTTCCAAAACGATGTGGTGCGGTCCCTGACCAAACGTGCAAAGCAGATTGTGCAGCGCGTCGGTGCGCACATCACCGTGCAGCGCCGTCATATAGCCGCGGCAAAGCGCATGGATCTGTTCCTCACAGCCGGACGGCGCCGGGCAGGCCGTCAGCGCCTGCAGCATTTGCATTAAATCCAAATTCATACCTATACCTCAGTCCAGCGCCTGCACCAGGGATTTATAGTGCCGGCCGCGATACTCAAAATTCTTATAAAGGTCAAACGACGCGCAGGCCGGCGAAAGCGAAACAATATCCCCTGTCTTGGCCGCCTGATCGGCCTTTGCAACGGCGTCTTCCATAGAATCCGCAAAAAGGATCTCGGGACAGCCTGGCTTATAATCCGGGTCCGCCGTCACAGCCTCGTAGATCTTCGGCGCAGTGGTGTGCCCCATCAAAATCAGGACTTTGACCTTGTCCAGAATATACGGCACCATCGGCGCAAACGAAATGCCCTTGTCCGACCCACCGCAGATAATGATGATTTTCTGGTCAAAAGACTTTAAACCGGAAATCACGCGCGTGGGCGATGTAGCGATAGAATCGTTGTACCACTTTACGCCGTTTCGCTCGCGCACGAACTCGATTCGGTGTTCCACACCGCCGAACGTTTCGGCAACATGCTGCATCGTTTTCGGTTCCACCATACCCCAGACAGCCGTGATCGCCGTAAGGTAATTTTCCACATTATGCTCACCGACCAGACGGATGGCGCTGCGCGGCATGACCCGCACCGGCTGGGCCGCACCGTAATCTTTAAACATGATCTCTCCGTCCAGCAGATAAGCGCCCACCGGCACCTCCTGCATTCTGGAGAAGAAATACGGCGTGCCGTTTACATCACCGCGCATTTTCAGCGTATAATCGTTGCTGAAATTCAAAACAGATTTTGAAAAAGCGTTTTGGTGCAGCAAAATATTGCGCTTGGCATCTACATACTCCTGCATGTCCTTGTGGTGATCCAGATGGTTCGGCGCAAGGTTGGTGACCACCGCAATATCCGGCGAAGCGTGCATGGAAATCAGCTGGAATGACGAAAGCTCCACCACGGCAACGTCATCTTTGCCGATGGTGTTCAGCTCCGGCAAAAGCGCCTTGCCGATATTTCCGCCAAGGTGCACCGTGTAACCCTGTGCCTTTAAAAATTCGGAAATGATGGTTGTAGTCGTTGTTTTTCCGTCACTGCCGGTCACCGCGATCGTTTTGCACGGGCAAAGGTCAAAGAACACTTCCATTTCCGAGGTGACGACCTGGCCGCGCTTTTTGGCCGCAGTGAGAAAATCCGCCGAAGGCATGATACCGGGCGTTCTGAAAATCACATCCATCTCCGGCAAAAGCTCCAGATAATCTTCGCCAAGGCAAAGCGTTACGCCGGCTTTCTCCAGCGAACAGCAGATATCTTCACCGATATAATCGCGCCCTTTACGGTCACAGCAGTAGACCTTGGCGCCCATTTCGGCAAAAAATTTGGCCGTCGGCGCATTGGTGACGCCGACCCCGATAAACGCTGTCTTTTTGCCGCGCATATTTTCAAAAAAGCGGGCACTTTTGATATTTGAGAGTTCCACAAACAACTTCCTTTCCGGTTTAATGAGCGTAAAATTCGCCGTTTAAGTATTTTTTCAAATCAAAATCTTTCATACGCTCTTCCAGCGCATCCTGAAACGGCAGGCGCTCCTGCCCGATAAATTTTTTCTTGAGCGGCAATTCACAGTTCATGACATAATTGGCAATATTGGCCTGGTTGCGCGTTTCCCGGTTTCCCAGGAAATAGCAGCGGCCTGTAGACAGCTCCACAATGGCGTTGTTAAACCGGATCTGCTGCTTTTTGCCGTAAGCCGTGGTCATTTTAGAGAGCGCAAGCGCATCTTCACGGGCTTTATCGGTAATATAAAAAATCACAATGTTGCCGTTTCGGCGCAGGTTCAGCACCGTTATGTCGTGCAAAACACAGTCGGCAAAAGCGAGCATGTCGCTGCGCTCCAAATCTTCTGCACAGACACAGTAAATGAAATCTTTGCCGTGGCGCGCCTTAAAATCAAAGGTAAAACCGTCCACTTCGACCTGGTTTTCAAGCGTAAAACGGTTTTCTGCCAAATCGCGGCTGACCGCGCGGCAGTATTCCTCAGCCGTTTTTTCCGGGCGCGCGGTCAGATAATACGAAGCGTCGCACAGTTCATCCTCAATGGACTGCAAAAAATAGTCGCTTTTGGAATATTTGGAATAATAAAGGAACAGCACTACCATGGCCGCCAGCGCAAACACATTGCACAAAATGCTGCAGACCGTTGTGGCCGCCGCGCCGATGTACTGGCGCAGATAAGGCTCAATGCCGATGTAAACAAAAATCAGCACAGCCGCCGTTACGATCAAACCGGTCATCCATTTTTTTAAAGTGCGCTGCTTTTTTCTGAATTCTCTCATACCGCCGTCATTTCTTTCAGTTCATCTTCACCGATCACCGGCACGCCAAGCTGGTTTGCCTTGTCGAGCTTACTGCCGGCTGCTTCACCGGCCACAACATAATCCGTTTTTTTGGATACGGACGACGCACATTTGCCCCCGAACGATTCGATCAGCTTCTGTGCCTCACTGCGCTTCATGGTAGGCAGCGTGCCGGTGAGCACAAACGTTTTGCCGGCAAAACGCCGATCCACCGTCTGCAAACGGCAGGCCATATTCACACCGCAGGCTTTCAGTCCAGCCACCAGCGTCTGTGCCTTTTCTGTTTTGAAATACGCCGCAACACTTTCGGCCATGATCTGACCAAAGCCGTCGATCGCACCGATCTCTTCCACGGAAGCGGCTTCCACGGCATCCATCGTGCCGAAGTGCTGCGCCAGCAGTTTTGCCGCCTTGGCGCCGATGTGGCGGATACCGAGGGCAAACAGCAGACGTGACAAATCGTTTTCCTTCGACTTTTCCACTGCACCTAAAATATTATCGGCGCTTTTTTCCTGAAAGCCCTCCAGCTGCAAGATCGCATCGCGCTGCAGCGTATAAAGATCGGCGGCCGAGCGGACCATATCGTTTTGCACAAACTGCTCCAGAATGGACGGGCCGAGCCCCTCGATATCCATTGCATCGCGCGAGCAGAAATGGATCAGGTTGCGCAGCAGCTGCGCCGGACAGGCCGGATTGATGCAGCGGATCGCCGCCTCTTCCTCATCCTGCACTACGGCACTGCCGCAGGACGGGCAGACATCCGGAAACGTATAGACGGGGTTGCCGCCGTGCGCGCTGACGCACAAAACCTCCGGAATGATATCGCCGGCTTTGCGCACAGTGACTGTGTCGCCGATCGCAATGCCTTTTTCCTGAATAAAATTCAAATTGTGCAGCGTTGCACGCGAGACGGTCGTGCCGGCCAGATGCACCGGTTCCAGCACTGCCGTGGGGGTCAAAACGCCGGTGCGTCCGACGTTGATCTCAATATCTATCAGTTTCGTCTGCTTTTCCTCAGGCGGATATTTAAACGCAACTGCCCACTTGGGAAATTTGGCCGTGCTGCCGAGAGATTCACGCAGCGCAAAATCATCTACTTTGATCACGGCGCCGTCAATGTCATATTCGAGCGAACCGCGCGACTCACCGATGCGCGCCACCTCGGCCAGTGCATCGGAAAAATCATGTACCTGTTTATAGCTAGGGATCACATGAAAGCCAAGAGACTTTAAATAGTCAAGGGATTCTTTATGCGTACGCAGAGTATGCCCTTCGATCTGCTGCACATTAAACACAAATATGTCAAGCCCGCGTGACTTGGTAACGGCGCTGTCTTTTTGGCGCAAAGAGCCGGCCGCCGCATTGCGCGGGTTTTTGAACGGTTTTTCGTCGTTCAAAAGCTGACGGTCCACCAGCCTGGCAAAGCTTTTTTTGGGCATATACACCTCACCGCGCACCTCCAAATAAGGCAGCGGTTCGGCAAGCTGCAGCGGAATAGAGCGGATCACACGCAGATTGGCCGTTACATCTTCACCGACGTCGCCGTCGCCGCGGGTAGAGCCGCGAAAAAAGACGCCGTCGCGGTATTCCAGGCTGACAGAAAGGCCGTCGATCTTCGGTTCAACGGTATAAGCGCAAGCGCCGGCCGCCTCCTGCACGCGCCGGTCAAAATCGCACAACTCCTCCTGCGAAAAAGCATCCTGCAAACTCTCCATACGCACCGTGTGCACAACGCTTTCAAAGGTATTGTCCGCTTTGCCGCCGACACGCTGCGTTGGCGAATCCGGCGTGGCGTACATGGGATACTCCGCTTCAAGCTGCTGAAGCCGGCGCATCAGCATATCATATTCATAATCCTCTATTTCAGGCGCATCGTCATTATAATAACGGTCACTGTGGTAGCGGATCGTTTTTTTCAGTTCTTCGATTTTCTGCTGGATCTCCTGCATACTTTCACCATATTCCAGTTTCTGAAGTTATTGAAGTTATTATACCACAAGGCAAGATTTATTCAACATAAAATCTTGGCAAAATGTGCTTATGTCCCAATTTATGTGCACGACTTTTGCATAAAACTGATTCAAAAAGAAAAGAGGCACGGTGTGCCTCTTAACCTTAAAGATAGAATTTGTGAAAGACCTTTTTGCCTTTTTTCACAACCAGGCCGTCTGCGAGCGCCGCACGGTCAAAGGTAAGGTTCATGTCCGTCACCTTTTCCCCGTCCGCCGTCACGCCGCCCTGTTGGATCAGCCGGCGGCCCTCGCCTTTGGACTTGATCATGCCGCCCTTCAGCATCATGTCAAGAAGCAGCACGCTACCGTCGGCGAAATCGGCGTCCTCCAGCTGCGTAGACGGCATGTCTGCACCGTCTGCCGCACCGGAGAATAGCGCAGCGGCCGAAGCCTCGGCCTTCTTGGCCTCTTCCTCGCCGTGCACCAGCTTGGTCAGCTCAAAAGCAAGCACCTTTTTGGCCTCGTTCAGTGCACTGCCGGTAAGCTTTTCATACTCGGCGATCTGTTCGAGGGGAACAAAGGTCAGCATCTTCATACATTTGATCACGTCGCTGTCGTCCACATTGCGCCAATACTGATAGAATTCATAAGGCGACGTTTTGTCAGGATCGAGCCAAACAGCGCCCTTTTGCGTTTTGCCCATCTTCTTGCCCTCGGAATTGAGCAGAAGGTTGATCGTCATGGCGTTGACCGTTTTGCCGAGCTTACGGCGGATCAGTTCACGCCCGCCGAGCATGTTCGACCACTGGTCGTCACCGCCAAACTGCAGGTTACAGCCGTATTTCTGGTAAAGGGCGTAGAAGTCGTAGCTTTGCATGATCATGTAGTTGAATTCCAAAAAGCTGAGGCCGCGCTCCATGCGCTGCTTATAGCACTCGGCCGCCAGCATGCGGTTGACCGAGAAGCAGGCGCCCACATCGCGCAGCAGCTCAATGTAATTCAGATCCAGCAGCCAGTCCGCATTGTTGACCATCAGCGCACGGTCATTGGAAAAATCAATAAAGCGGCTCATCTGCTTTTTGAAGCAGTCACAGTTGTGCTGAATGGTTTCCGGCGTCATCATCTGGCGCATGTCGGTGCGCCCGGACGGGTCGCCCACCATGCCGGTGCCGCCGCCGATCAGCGCGATCGGTTTATTGCCGGCCATTTGCAAACGCTTCATCAGGCAAAGCGCCATAAAATGGCCGACGTGCAGACTGTCGGCAGTCGGGTCAAAGCCGATATAAAAAACAGCGCCGCCGCTGTTGACCAGCTTTTTGACCTCTTCTTCGTCTGTGACCTGCGCGATCAGACCGCGCTGTTGCAATTCTTCATATACGCCCATCGGTATCCTCCTGTTTTGTAAGCATTTCACGCGCACTTTGCAGCAGCGCCTGCGTTACCCGGTTGCCGCCCATGATACGCGCCAGTTCCCGCTGACGGGCTTCCAAGTCAAGCGGAGTAACTTTTGTAAAAGTCTGGCCGTTTTCGACCGCTTTTGAAATAAATAAGTGCCGGTCTGCAAATGCTGCGATCT
The DNA here is from genome assembly GCA_900546735.1 of uncultured Oscillospiraceae bacterium. GTDB lineage: Bacteria > Bacillota > Clostridia > Oscillospirales > Acutalibacteraceae > Scybalenecus > Scybalenecus merdavium. The sequence goes on along the minus strand of URDW01000013.1, from coordinate 5,704 downwards.
GTGCAGAATGTGTTACACAGATGACCTGCGCACTGGCAGAGACCTCTTTCAGTTTCAGGCCGATCTTGCGCGAAGCATCGCCGGACACGCCCGTGTCGATCTCATCAAAGATCAAAGTGGCAATGTCGTCATTTTTCGCAAGCACCGTTTTGACGGCCAGCATAATACGCGACAGTTCGCCGCCGCTTGCGATTTTGGCAAGCGGTTTCGGCGGCATGCCCGGATTGGTGGAAATCAAAAATTCCACGTCGTCAAAGCCGGCTGCCGAGAGCTTGCCGCGTGAAAACTGCACGCAAAAGCGCACGTTCGGCATATCCAAAAACACGAGCTGCGCTTTGACCTGCTGCTCAAACTGCGCAGCCGTTTTCTTGCGCGCCGCGCTAAGCGCCTCGGCTTTTTGCATGACTGCACTATAAAGGCGGTCATACTCTTTGCTGAGACGTTCGATCTCCTCATCGCTGAATGCGATCGCATCCCGTTTTTGACGCGCGTCCTCCAGAAAGGCCAGCATGCTTTCTTCGCTGCCGCCGTATTTCAAACCCAGCTTATAAAGCATGTCCAGCCGTTCCTCGACCGCCTCCAGCTCGCGGGGATCTGCGTCCAGATCATCGGCCTTGGCACGGACGCGGTCACACAATGTGACCATTTGCTCCGTCAATATGTCAGACTGCTTGTAAAACTGGTCAAACTGCGCATCGGTCTCACTGTAGCGCAGGGTATTTTCACGGAAGTTCTGCAAAAACGGCACAGCGCCCTGCACATCGTCGCTGCCGTCCGCAAAATTCAAGAACGACGCCAAAAGCTTGCGCATGCCGTCGGCCGCTAAAATCTGCTCTTTGCGGCGGTTCAGCGCCTCGCGTTCACCGGCCTTGATGTCAGCCTGCTCCAGCTCACTGATCTGGAAATTCAGTATTTCCAGCCGGCTGTCGTTGTCGTCGTCATTTCGAGTCAGCACCTTCAGCTGCTTGCGCACCGCCATAAAGTCGCGAAACGTCTGGTGATAATCGTCATAAAGCGGCTGTTCGGCAGAGAGACGGTCAATGAAATGGATGTGCATGGCCGGGTCGAGCAGCTGCTGTGAGTCATGCTGGCCGTGGATGTTGACCAGACGCTTTCCAAGTTCACGCAGTACCGCCGCCGTGACCGGCATGGAGTTGATACGGCAGCCCGATTTGCCGGATGCTGTGACCCGGCGCACAACGTAAAGCTCGCCGTCGCAGGCAATGCCGTTCTCATGCAAAAAAGTCAAAACGGAATCAGACACGTCCGTAAAAAGCGCCGTGACCTGCGCAGACTCCGCGCCGGTACGCACCAGATCGCGCGAAGTGCGCTCGCCAAGCACCATGTTCAGGCTGTCGATCACGATTGATTTACCCGCGCCGGTCTCACCGGTCAGGATATTCAGACCGCCGTCAAAAGAAATGACCGCTTTTTCAATTACAGCCACATTTTCAATGGATAGAGACTTAAGCATTTAACATCTTCTCCAAACTGTTGACAAAAAGAACAGCCTGCTCCTCGCTTTTGCACAGCACAAAGATCGTATCGTCGCCGGCCAGCGTACCGACTACGCCGGACCACTCCATGGAATCGATAGCGGCACAGGCAGCGCCGGCCATGCCGGCAAAGCACTTAATGACGACCGTGTTCATGGCATAATCGATTTTTTTAATGGATTCAATAAAGATGCCGCCGGCGCGCTTTTCCTGCTCGGGGGTGTGGCTTTTGCCGGTGGAATACACATAGCGCCCTTCGGCAGAAAGCACCTTGACCAGGCGCAGTTCCTTAATATCGCGCGAAATGGTGGCCTGCGTTACCTCGAACCCAGCCGCACGCAGCCGTGCCTGCAGCTCCTCCTGCGTTTCCACTTCACAGGAAGAAATAATATCTAATATTTTAGCGTGGCGTCTCTTTTTCATGGATCAGACTTCTCTCCAAAATCTTTTTATTTAAGGTATCGTAAAAATCATGCGCTTTTACGCGGATCAGTTTGGCCATATGCTCCGCGCGCATCAGGCGCACCTGCGCACCGTTTTTGATTGGGATCGCGCTTTCGCCGTCAATGCTCAGGTAAGCCGTATTGTCCTTGTCTATATGCACGCCGGCATATAATTTCGTTTCCGCACTGATGACATAGGAACGGTTCAGCAGCGAATGCGGACAAATAGGCGTTATGACAAAACAGGCTGTGTCCGGGCTGATGATCGGTCCGCCGGCCGCCATGGAATACGCCGTAGAGCCGGTCGGCGTGGAAAAGATCATGCCGTCCGCACGCACACGCAAAATCGACGACTGTTCGCGGCGCACCTCAATGTCGATCAGTCGTGCAAAGTCAGCACGGTTGATCACAGCGTCGTTCACGGCGTAGTTTTCATAGATCACCTTGCCGTCCAGCAGGATCTGCGCCTTGAGCATCAGCCTGTGCTCCACGGCAAAGTTGCCGGTCATCAGCTGCTCGAGCGTGTCGAGCTCGTGCCCTTCTGCGGCCGTCAAAAAGCCTAGGTGCCCGGCATTAATGCCCATTGTGCACTTGCCAAGAAGAGACGCTTTTTTCAGCACAGAAAGCATCGTGCCGTCGCCGCCGACTGCAATAACGTAATCGCAGGAAGCCAGGATGTTGTTTTCATCGTCATAAAACACAGCACCCGAAAACATGCCCTGAAACTGCAGCGGACAGTATATGGAACACTCCATTTGCTGCAGTTTTTCGATCACCCGCGCCGCGACCGGTATGGAATTGATGTTGTAATGGTTTGGAAAAACAGAAATAATCATGGTTGCAACGCCTCGTGAGAACTCTGAACGGTTTTTTCCGGGTCTATTTCAGTGCCTGCCGTATCCGGCTGCGCACTTTTTTGCAAAAACAACAAATATTCAATATTGCCCTCCGGCCCCTTGACCGGCGAGTAATCCAGGCCGCATACGGCAAAGCCTGCCGCCTGCGCCTCGTCTACCACACGGCGGATCACTTCCAAGTGCACGGCACTGTCGCGCACCACGCCTTTTTTACCGACCTTGTCACGCCCCGCCTCAAACTGCGGTTTGATCAAACACACGGCATGGGCACCGTCAGCCAGGAAATGGTGCAGATTCGGAAAGATCAGTTTAAGTGAAATAAAGGAAACGTCTACCGAGGCAAAGCCGACCGGCTCTGCCACCTGCTCATCGGTAAGATAGCGGAAATTTGTTCTTTCCAGATTTACAACGCGCGTATCCGTGCGCAGCTTCCAGGCAAGCTGGCCATAGCCGACATCTATCGAATACACTTTAGAAGCACCGTTTTGCAGCATGCAATCTGTAAAACCACCGGTCGAAGCGCCGACGTCCATACACACCTTTTCCTTCAGGTCGATCGGAAAAACCTGCATTGCCTTTTCAAGCTTCAGCCCACCGCGGCTGACGTACGCAAGCGACTTACCGCGCACCTCCAGCACATCACTGTCTTTCAGCTGAAAGCCGGCCTTATCCACCTTTTGCTGGTTGACATAGACTTGCCCGGCCATGATGATCGCCCTGGCCTTTTCGCGGCTGGGCGCATAACCGCGCTCGTAAACCGCAACATCCAGCCTTGTTTTATTCTGCATGACTTACCTCACGAACAATGGAATCGACATCCAGGCCAAACCGCATCATCTGGTGCGCGACCGGAGCCTGTTTCACAAAGGACTCATTTGCACAGTGGTGCACGAACGCACAGTTTATGCCGTTTTGCTGCAAAAGCGCGGCAAAACGGTCGCCAACGCCGCCGCTTTCCACAGCCTCTTCATAAAAATACACACGCTTCACGCCGGCAAGCGCCTGTACGCATGCCGGATTCAGCGGTTTGATTTTATTGAGTTTCAACACAAAAACATCCTCAAGCTTTTGCGCAGCGTGGGCGCAGTGCTCAAACAAGCGGCCATATGTGACAAGGCAGACCGATGCAGACGGATCGCCATAATACTGGAAATCGGCCTCTTCATAAGCATAATCCTCCGGCAGGTCAAGTTTACCGGCACGCGGATAGCGGATCGCGCACGCCTTGGATTCCTTATAGATCGCCTGGTAAAGATCATGGCTGAGTTCGTCAAAATCACTGGGGCAGTAAATGGTCAGATCCGGCACGCTGTACAGAAAGGACGTGTCGAAAATGCCCTGGTGACTTTCGCCGTCCTCGCCGACAAAGCCGCTGCGGTCAATAGCAAAAATGACCTTAAGCCCCTGCATGGCCACATCGTGGATCAGCTGGTCGTAGGAACGCTGCAAGAACGTGGAATAAACGGCAAACACCGGGATCATGCCGTTGCGTGCCAGACCGCCGCAGAACGTTACGGCGTGCTCCTCGGCAATGCCGACGTCGAAAAAGCGTTCGGGAAAGCGCTGGGAAAAAGCGCGCAGGCCGGTTCCCTCTGTCATAGCCGCCGTAACACAGCAAATGCGCTGGTCCTTGGCAGCAAACTGCTCCATGACCGTGCCGAAGCGGGCCGAAAAAGTCTCGCCCGAAACGCGGGGTTCACCCGTTTCAATATTGAACTGACCGACACCATGAAACAGCGTGGGGTCCATCTCAGCAGGCACATACCCTTTTCCCTTGACGGTGCTGACGTGCAGCAAAACCGGGTGGCTGCTTTTTTTCACCGCTTCCAGCACATCGGTCAGCGCACGCAGGTCGTGCCCGTCGATCGGGCCGTAATAGCGCAGCCCCATATCCTCAAAAAATGTATTTTTATAAATTCGTTTGCGCAAATCTGCACTGAGCCGCGAGAAGTACCGAAGCAGTTTACGGCCCTTATGCGTTTTGGAAAGCAGCTTGCGCACGATGTTTTTGGAGTTATTGTAGCCGACAGACAAACGCACCTTTGTAAGCCCCTTGGCAAGCGAGCCGACATTTTCCGAGATGCTCATATTGTTGTCGTTATAAATCACGATCAGATTTTTCATGCCGGTCGTGTTGTTGAGACCCTCGTAAGCCAGGCCGCCGGTCATAGCGCCGTCGCCGATCACGGCAATGACCTTGCCCTTATCACCGCGGATGCGTTTGGCTGCTGCAAGACCAACAGCAAAAGAGATAGAAGTCGAAGCGTGCCCGCTCGACATAATATCGTGCTCACTTTCATCCGGGCGCGTAAAACCGCTGATGCCGTCTTCGCAGCGCACCGTTGAAAACCGATCGCGCCGGCCGGTTATGATCTTATGCGTATAGCACTGGTGGCCGACGTCAAAAACGATCTCGTCGTTCGGCGAGTTGAACACCTTGTGCAAAGCGACCGTCAGCTCCACCATGCCGAGGTTGGAAGCCAGGTGGCCGCCGGTGTGGGAAATTGTCTGAATCAGGAAAGCTCGTATTTCGCCGCAAAGCTGTTTTAGCTGCGGCAGGGACATTTCCTTTATATCTTTGGGAGAATTCAAACTGTCAAGCAGTTGCATGCGCATCCTCTTTTCAAGATATGATAGTAACATATTCTGCATAAAAATGCAATATGTGTATACATTTTCGCTGCAAAGCGCAGCAAGTAACGATCAAGCCTGCCGGTCGGCAAGCAGAGATGCAATATGGGTCAGCACACCGTTTTTGTCGACCGGACGCACAGCATCTACAGCGCGCTGTGTAAAAAGCTGCACATCCTTTTCTGCCTGTTCCAGCCCGACAAGACTGACATAAGTCGTTTTGTCGTTTTCGGCATCGCTGCCGACAGGCTTGCCAAGCTTTTGCGCATCGCCGACC
>URDW01000012.1 GCA_900546735.1 uncultured Oscillospiraceae bacterium | reverse complement strand
TTCGCCTCCGCAGGACACTGCCCGAAAGCTTGTCCTGGCCGGAGAAGAAACGGTCAAACAGCTTGCCGATACCATACGCGCCGGAAAACCTCTGCCGGCTGTGCGCGGCTCTTCCTTTTTAACGTATGTTGTGAACCCGGTGTTTTACAAGCTCTTTGTTCATGACAAAAAGTTTTATGCAACAGACGCCTGCACCGGCTGCAGACTGTGCACAAAGGTCTGCCCACTCAAAAACATCACTTTGGAAAACGGGCGGCCAAGCTGGCACGGCAACTGTACGCAGTGCCAAGCATGCATCAGCATCTGCCCGCACACAGCGATCGAATACGGCAAGATAACGCTGGGCAAACGGCGCCATTACCTGAAATAAATACACAAAACGCAAAACACCGCAAAAGCTGCTGCCTTTGCGGTGTTTGCATTTTATTCTTGCTTCAAAAAGCACATCATTTAATAAGTGCCCTGGTACATCGGGTAACGGTACTTGTCTTCCTGCGTGATCTCACGCACGACACGGCACGGTACGCCGACTGCTACAACACCAGCCGGAATAGACCGTGTCACAACACTGCCGGCGCCGATGACCGTATTGTCGCCGATCGTAACGCCGGCCAAAACCGTAGACCCGGCGCCGATCCACACATTGTTGCCCACAACGACCGGCTTGGCAATTTCAAGTCCGTCCTTGCGCTGCTGCGGATCGGTGGGATGCTCGGCTGTTGTAAAACAGCAGTTCGGCCCGATGAACACATGGTCGCCGCAAGTAATGCCTGCGCCGTCCTGCACAATGAAATTGTGATTGGCATAAAAGTAGTCGCCGACCGAAATATTGTAGCCATAGTCACACCAAAACGGCGGCACAAAAGTAACTTCCTGCCCCATATGGCCAAGCAGCGTTTTCAGTATCTTCTGCTGCGCCTCGCGGTCATTTGGGTTCAGCTGGTTGTAAGCGTAGCACTTGTCCTTACATTTTTGGATCTCTGCTTCAAAAGCCGGGTTATAACAGCCCTGAAACAAGCAGTTGACCGGCACTTTTGGTTTATTGTCCATAAAATCCCCCTCCGGCCATAATACTGGCCGCATTCAGTATAACAAGCCGGTAAATGAATGTCAACCGCGGCAACCGCGAAAACATCTTGACAATTTTTTCACACATGTTATACTAAAAATGAATATACATACATATTCCTTTGTTTTTACGAAGAAAGAGGGATGAAAAAGTGAAAATCAAAAAAACACACCCTGCTATTATGTTTGGCGATGCCGCGCTGGCTGTTCTGGTCGTGATCGCACTGGTCGTTTGTACGGCTCTGTTTGCCCCAATGCGCTATGCACCCGACGACCGCTTTTTTGAAAAAGGCTGGGCAACCGACAACAACGGCTACGCCAAAGAAGGCGCCGATGTAGAGCGCCTGATCTCCGTTCGCCCCACCCCGCTGCAGATAGAATACAGCGACATGGGGTACTACTCGTTCATCCACTACGGCATGAATACCTTTACCGACCGGGAATGGGGCACCGGCGAAGAAGACCCTGCCCAGTTCAACCCGACAAAAGTAGACACCGACCAGTGGGTGCGTGTACTGAAAGAATCCGGCAGCCAAGGCGTTATTTTCACCGTAAAGCACCACGACGGTTTCTGCCTGTGGCCGAGCGCTTACACCGAACACAGCATTAAAAACAGCCCCTACATGGACGGCAAAGGCGACATTGTAAAACAGGTCTCTGACAGCTGCAAAAAATACGGCATGAAATTCGGCATTTACCTTTCGCCATGGGACATGCACGAAGAAACATACGGCACCGATGCCTACAACGATTTCTTCGTGAACCAGCTGACCGAGCTGTGCACCAACTACGGCGAACTGTTTGCCATTTGGTTTGACGGCGCCAAGGGTGAGGACGCGCCCGACTTTGAATATGACCTGGACCGGTATTTTGCCGTGATCCGAGAACTGCAGCCAAACTGTGTGATCGCGAATCAGGGTCCGGACGTGCGCTGGATCGGAAATGAAGCAGCTGACACGCGTGAAAGTGAATGGAGCGTGATCTCGCGCGGCAGTGAAAGTGCGGAGGCGATCGAGGCACGTTCACAGCAAAATGCTGACGACACCAGCAAATTGCAGGCCGTAGCTTCCGACGCCGAAGATGTCGGCAGCCGAGAGGTCGTTTTGCAATACAAAACACTGGCTTTCAAGCCGGCGGAAGCCGATGTTTCCATCCGCAAAGGCTGGTTTTACCATGAAAGCGAGGACAACACCGTAAAAAGCGCCGAAACACTGACCGACATGTATTACCGCACCGTCGGCGGCAACGCCTTTTTCCTGCTGAACGTGCCGCCCAACAAGGAAGGCGTCATTGCTGAACCGGATGTGCAGGCGCTGCAGGCTTTTGGCAAGCAGATCGCCGATGATTTTTCAAAGCCTATTGAAAATGCCGCCGTAATGGTCGGCAATGCAAACGATATGCGCCAAAATGAGCAGGCCGGCGCCCTGCTCAACGGCGATACCAGCTATATGTTTGAAGACAATGCGTATATTTTAGATATAGACTTGGAAAAACCATGTACCATATCGCGCGTGGTGCTGCAGGAAGATCTTGCATACAGCCAACGCATCGAAGCTTTTGACGTATATGTAAAAACCGACGGTTACTATAAAAAAGCTGATGCCTGCACTGTCGTTGGCTCGAAAAAAATCTGCAAGCTCGACGAAAACCGGCGTAACCCGGAAAAGGCCGAAGGTATCCGCATTGTGATCCGCCAATCCCGCAGCAACCCTGTGCTGCGCAGCATACAGCTTTACGAAAAGCCTTAAAAGGTATATACATAAAAACGATTCCCCGAAAGACATATCGTCCCGGGGAATCGTTTTTATATAATGCATTCCAAACGCTTCCAAAGGATCAGCTCAGCATCCGTGCCATTGCAGCCGTACCGGTAGACAGCGATCATGTGTGCATTAGCAGCCACGCCGCAGCATTTTTCACAGCCCGGGATCTCGACCTGACACGCATAGTACTTTTGTGCATCGTCTAAGATCCGGCCGGTTTTACCATTCGGCCACTCGCACTTCAAATTCAAATAACTGCCGTCAAGCAAATTTAAAGACTGAACCGCTTTCAGTTCAGCAATTCCCAAATTGTGGATTTCCTGCAGCAAACGGTTTTGCTGCCCGGTACTTAAAAACATCAGCTTTCTCCTTTCCCTTTTGAATACACTTTACAGCTTTTTGCGCAGGACCAAACGCCATTTGGTTTGTGAGTAGAATACAAAAGCTTTTTATAAAGACCAACACAGTTGCAATGCACAGTGGATCTCTATATTCATAACCCTTTCCTCCCGGCAGCGTATACAGTGAAAAACTCTTCTGTATTTCGAACGCCCTGATTCAGCACGGCGTCATAAACATCCATACTGGTGTACGGCGCAGATGGATACAGATGCCTGCCGATCAAATCCTGTTTTATATTGAGAATCGCCGTACGAAGAGTTTGGTCTTTTTGCACTTTTTCTGATATCGCGGCACAGTATTTTTCTGCCTTTTGAATTGTCGGATTATCAAAAAACCAAATATCTACATTCCAGAGTGCATCTTCTAAATAAAATTCAAAACCATGAAACCAGGCCAAAGCCCCAAGCTCATTTTTTTCCTCTTTTGCCTCGTACCAGACAGGCATAAACCGCCCAAGTATATAACTTGTGAGCTGATACAGTTTTTTCCGGCACATCGCGTCATTTTCCACATATATATCTAAATCGTTCCAAGCCATTTCGTATTTCCTTTCATATGAAACCCCGGCAAGCCTTTCACTAAAATGCACACTTATGTTAAAACGTTTGCCATGCTCTGCGGCTGGAGCTGCCGGAAATTACATAGCGTTTAAAATTTCCGCCCGTTTCTTTTTGCTGAAACTGCTTAGCACCAGGTCATAAGACTTGTCCAGCATTTCTTTTAACAGCTCGTCGGGCGCGGCGCCGTCCGGGTCTACTGAATTCCAGTGCACCTTATTCATATAGTAGCCGGGAATGATGTCGTCATATTTCTGTCTTAAGAAAGCACCATCATCCGGCGTCAGCTTAAGCGTAATATATTTCGCCCTGTCCTGGCTGTTCAAACAGACTGCGGCAAACAGCTTGCCGCCGATTTGATAGCGTATCCAGTTCCACTCCGGTTTAAAATCTTTCGTTACGCCCGGTCGGGCCATCAAATAATCGTCAAGCCATTTATACCGCATACCACAGCCTCCATTTTTATTATTCAGATGCTTCTCCAGATTCATAATAGCATACAAAAAGCGAAATGTCTACAAATAAGCGACTTTGCTCCATAAACAAAAAGCACCCATCGTAAAAGACGAGTGCTTTGACGCCGGTCCTCCGTACAAAACCGGTATTAATTTATATCTGTGCAAGCGTTTTGTAATCTTCTTGCAAAGATGAATACAGTTTTTTATACAAATTGTGATAGGTATGATAAATTTCTGTATGTTCACGAACAGGCTGCAAAATGGCACCGCCTTTTTTTACCATAACGGCACACGCGGCTTCCACACTTTCATAGAGCCCTGCGCCGACGGCCGCCAAAATCGCTGCGCCCAGCGCCGGACTTTCGGAAGATGCGGCCGAACAGACCGGAACAGAAAACATGTCGCACAGCATTTGCCGCCAAAGCGCGCTTTTACCGCCTCCGCCTGTGACCAGCATCTGTTGCGGCGCAATACCCATATCTTTCAAAACGCGCATGCAGTCCATAAGGGAATACCCAACGCCTTCCATAACAGAACGGATCAGATGCGCACGCGTATGCATGGCAGAGAGCCCGAAAAACACACCGCGGCAGTTTGCATCCAGATGGGGCGTACGCTCGCCCATCAGGTACGGAAGATACAAAAGCTTATCTGCGCCGATCGGGATCTGCGACGCCTCGTCATCCATAATTTTATACACATCTGTGCCGGTCTGCTCGGCCTGCGCCATTTCCGGCGCACAGAAATTGTTTTTAAGCCATTGCAATGAAAGACCGGCAGCTTGTGTTACACCCATCACATGCCACGCACCGGGAACGGCACAGCAAAATGTGTGCACGCGGCCTTTCGGGTCAATGACCGGTGCGCTGGTGTGCGCAAAAACAACGCCCGAAGTACCGATGGTGGTAAACGCACGGCCGTCGCAAACAACACCGGTTCCAACGGCAGCAGCCGCATTATCCCCTGCGCCGCCGACCACTTTTGTGCCGGCGGCAAGCCCGGTCAGCCGCGCCGCCTCAGCATGGACCGTGCCCGTAACTTCCGGTGACTCATACAGCTTACCGAGCATAGACGGTTCAATACCCAGGGCGTCCAGTACTTCCTGTGACCAGCACCGGTTGGGCACATCTAAAAGCTGCATACCGGAAGCGTCGGACATTTCTGTTGCAAAATCGCCGGTCAGCTTGTAGCGCAAATAGTCTTTCGGCAGCAAAATGTGCCGGCACCGGCTGTAAAGCTGCGGTTCATGCTTTTTGACCCACATGATTTTAGAAGCCGTAAAACCGGTCAGCGCGGGGTTGGCCGTAATGTCGATCAGCCGTTTTGCCCCCACACGTTCGGTGATTTCAGCACATTCCCTGTCCGTGCGCTGATCGCACCACAAAATGGCAGGGCGAAGCACCGCACCGGCTTCATCCAGCATCACCAAACCATGCATTTGCCCGGAGATTCCGATGGCCGCAACATCCTGTGCCGAGACACGGCTCTTTTCCAGAACAGCCCGCAAGGTCTCTGCCGCCGCCGTGACCCAGTCCTGCGGGTCCTGCTCGGCCCAGCCGTTTTGCGGCTGCGAAAGCGGGTATTCCTTTGCCGCAGATGCGATGCGGCTGCCGGTTTCGTCAAACAAAACGGTTTTGGTGGCGGAAGTGCCCAGGTCGATACCAATTACAAATTTCATTTTTTTACCCTTTACCGAAATAACATGGAATTGACAACGGCTTGCAGGTATTCCTGCTTACCCGAAGCAGGTGACTCCGCCTGCTTTTTTGCACAGGCGTAGTCGCTCAGTTCCTGAAGCGTTGTGCTGCCGCTGACGATTTTGGCGCCGATGCCGCTTTGGAAACTGGCATACCGCTCGTGCACAAATGCATCGATCCGGCCGTCTTCCATAAGCTCGGCCGCCTTGATAAGACCAAGCGCAAACGTATCCATGCCCAAAATGTAGCTTTGCACCAGATCCTCAACCGTATTGCTGGGGCGTCTGGACTTGGCGTCAAAATTCAGGCCGCCGTGCACAAGGCCGCCCGCCCGGAGCACCTCATACATGCACATCGTAGCGTCATATACATTGCACGGAAATTCGTCTGTATCCCAGCCGAGGAGCAGGTCGCCCTGGTTGGCGTCGATACTGCCCAGCATATCGTTAATGGCGGCCATGCGAAGCTCGTGCTGGAACGTGTGCCCGGCCAGGGTCGCGTGGTTTGCCTCGATATTCATTTTGAAATCTTTGTCCAGAGCATACTGACGCAAAAAGCCAATGGCCGTGGCCACATCAAAATCGTACTGGTGCTTCATTGGCTCTTTCGGCTTAGGCTCAATATAAAAGTCGCCGGTAAAGCCGATGCTGCGGCCGTAGTCTACAGCCATATGCATTAAGCGTGCAATATTTTCCAACTCAAATTTCACATCGGTATTAAGAAGCGTTTCATAGCCCTCACGGCCGCCCCAAAACACATAACCCTTGCCGCCGAATTTCACGGTCAGATCGAGCGCCTTTTTGATTTGCGCGGCGGCAAAAGCATAAACCTCGGCCGAATTCGTACTGCCCGCACCGTTCATATAGCGCGGATTGGAAAACATGTTCGCCGTGCCCCACAGGCAGCGGATGCCGGTTTGCTGCATTTTTTCCAAAATATAGTCTGCAATTTCATCAAGCCGGGCGTTCGTGACGTTGATGTCATCCGCCTCAGGCACCAGATCCACATCATGAAAACAAAAATACGGAATGCCCAGGTTTTCCATAAACGCAAATCCAAAGTCCACCTTTGCCTTCGCGTGTTCCATTGTACCCGGCGCAGCGCCAAAGGATTTGTCAAAAGTATCGCGGCCAAACATGTCTGTACCGCCGGCGCAAAGCGTGTGCCACCAGGACATGGCGAACTTTAAATGGTCTTTCATGGGTTTGCCTAAAATCACCCGATTGGCATCATAATAATGAAAGGCAAGCGCATTTTTACTTTCTGCGCCTTCAAATCGAATTTTTGGAATCACAATTTTTTCGTCCATGTCTTCCTCCCAATTTTGTGTTCAAAGCAGCAGATACCGGCTGCCCTTTCAATCAGCTGTTGGTATATGTTCGGCCCATTTGCGAAAACGGGAGCTGTTCAAACCCGTCCGGCGCCTGTGCGAGCGTGTAGTCGCCATCCGCAGCAAACGGGGAATCGCTCAATTTGTACAATGTATTTTCAGAAATGTCGCTGTACTTTTCTGCCCCTTTTGAAATGTCGCCGATCTCCTTTTTCTCGTTGACGACAACGTTGTGTTTCACACTGCTGTTTGCAGGATTTGCGGCAAACAGCGGGTCGTCCGTATTTTCAAAATCATCAGATAGTTCCGCAAGCTGCGGGAATGCATCCTGCCACGCTTTCGAATGAATATCTACCTCACTCAGCGTTGCCCAAAGCCCCTCGCCGGGCGTTTGGCTGTGCCGGAACCAGCTGCTTGACGAGCTGTCGATCATAGCCCGGTCATCGTAAGCGATCGGTGTGGCGGCATTCACGATCAAATTGTTTTCAATCTTCAGGTCACGGCCGCCGCCGAGCAGAAACGCGCTGCCGGGGATATTGACAAGCAGATTGCCGTAAGCCTGCTGGCCGGAGAGCGCATCGTCAAAATAAATGCCGCTGGGCGCAAACGTGCCGGAGCCAATATTATAAATGCAGTTATACCGTATCACGTTACCGTAATAGCTCCAGCTGCGCCCTGCGTAAATGGCACCGGCGTCGGAAGATTCCTGCACCACGTCGTGGATCACGTTATACTCAATAACGTGGTTGTTGCCGCTGTATGTTACCGCTTCGTGCGGAGAGTTGTAGATCTCATTATGACTGCACACCGCGCCCACACCGTTGAGGCTTACCGCAGCCTGATACGTTCTGTAGACCTGCGACCAGTCGTGAATAAGGTTGTTGGTCACAACATTTTCACTGGAGGTAAGCGTTTCACGGTCGCCGCCGGTAAGGAGGACGCCTGCTTTGCCGGTGGCTGTGACCTCGTTGTTTTCCACAAGAATACGCTCGCCGGTAAGCTCTATGGCGTTTTCGCCCACATTTTTGACCGTGCAGTTTTGAATGGTGATATCGCTGCCCGTACCGCAAATCGCACTTGCGCGCGTGCCGGTAAAGGTGATGCCGTCAAACGTGATGTTCTGCGCGTTCTGCAGGGTGATCAGGTCACTGACGGCCAAAGAGATTTCCAGGGATTTGTTTTGAAAATCTGCCGGCGGAATGAAATAGAGTTTCAGCTCGTTTTTATCAATATACCATTCGTTTTGTGCATCCAGTTCTTCAAACACGTTAAAAAAGTAATAAGGCATGCCCTCTTTAAAGCCGTAAACGCTGGCATATTCGGTGGTCACCGTGCCGTCGCCGACTTCCTTTAAGGGCGTTGTAGAATCTGCCCAGTCATACTGAAAATAGCCGAACATCCAAATATCGTCGCTGTTCGTCCAGGATTTAACGCGGTCAGTTACGGCTTTGTCCGCCTCAAACGTGCCGCCGCGCGGATTTTTCATCGTTTCCCAGTCGGGATTGGTCTCGGTCCCCTTGTCTGTATAGACCTCTTTGGAGTCGCCGTTATCCAGGATCTTGCCGGTATACAGGTACTCGCCGGTATTCGGATAACGTGCCAGCGTCATGCGCACATTGTCGCAGAAGAGTTCACAGTAAAGGCTGCCCGCGGCATCGTATTTTTCGGCCTGGTTATACTGACCAAAAGCACGCACCTGCCCGATCTGATCAGCCGTTACACCGTATTTGGAAAGATCGAGCACCTTGATATCGCCCTGATAATCCTCAAAATCCGCCGGGTCTAGCGTTAAGCCACCGTTAAAGACCGCGCTGTTTTCAGCAAAAAACGTAATACCGCTGTCTTCAGCCGTCAAAGTCAGGGACGTAATGGAATATTCTCCGTCCGCCAGATAAATCACCTTTTCGGCCTGATCGAGCGCACGCGCCAGTTCCACGGCGCGCTGCGGCGTTTGCACCGGTTGCTCCTTTGTGCCGGGGTTGCTGTCACTGCCGGACGGCGAAACGTAAATATCACCGTTTTTTTGCTTTCTTTCGCGCTGTTCTGCCACAGCGAGATTGACCGGCGCAGGCTGCTTGTCTGCCATCGTCTTTTGCGAAGCGCACGATACAAAAGCGCCTCCCAGCAGGGCGGACAACAGCAAACAGATGATTTTTTTCATAGCACGCATAGCAAATGCCTCCTATTTTTACACGAAAGTCAAACTACAGAAGCTGTACGGTAAGTACTTCTTCTTTTTGCGTCTGTACAAGCAAGTCGCCGAATTCGTTGTAACTGTGCGGCGCTTTACAGGTCAGCCGGCCTTGCGGACTGCACAGCGCACACAAACCGCCGCTGTGCGATGTGACCGTTGCCTTTTCAAGCCGGCCGTTTTCCCATAAAATATCTACCGTAAAATTGCCTTTTGCCTTAAGCCCGCGAACAAAGCCATTTTTCCAGGCGTCCGGCAGCGCAGGCAGGATCTCCAAAACGTCCAGGCCGCTTTGCAGCAGCATTTCGTTTACACAGGCGGTGTACCCGAAGTTGCCGTCTATCTGAAACGGCGGATGCGTGTCAAACAAGTTGATATAGATGCAGTTGGAAATTAGGTTTTGGATCAGCCGATGCGCACGGTTGCCGTCGCCGGTGTGCGCCCATTCAGCAATACGCATACAGGTGCCCCAACCGGTGCTTTTGTCGCCCCGGTCGTTCAGAGAAACGACCGCAGCCCGTAAGTACTCGGGGTTTTTGCGCTTGTCGATGACACTGCACGGATAAAGTCCCAGCAGATGGGACAAATGCCGGTGTCCCTTTTCTCCGATCTCGCCTAGCGCCTTTTCGTGGTACCACTCTTTGATCTGGCCGCTTTCGCCGATTTCGATCGGCCGCAGACGCGACAAGGTCTTTTCCCACATTTTTACACAGTCGGCATCTACTTGCAGCGCCTTCGCCGCTTTGATGGCATCCAAATAGAGCTGCGCCAAAAGGGACTGCTCATAGGTGTTGCCCATGGTGCGCGGACCGTGTTCCGGCGAAAAGCACGGCGCTGTGACCAGACGGCCATTATGTTCGATCAGCATACGCGAGAAATAGGATGCCGTCTCTTTCAGCATCGGATAAATCGTTTGCGCCAAAAGAGAGAGGTCGTTCGTATATTCATAAGCGCCGAACACATCGTGCAGAATCCATGGGACCGCTGCCGGGGACCAGCCCCAGCTAAACGCCCAGCCCGGACAGGTCCAGCCAAAAGGTGTATTCTGAGTATGGAACAAAAAGCCCTCTTTGCCGTTTTTGGTGCAGTCTTTTCCCGTATAGGCCAGCGCCGTCACACGGCCGGGTTCGCGCAGCTTGTTGATATACCGAACAAGGGGCGCGGCGCACTCTGCCAAATTGGATGTATACACCGGCCAGTAGTTCATTTGCAGGTTTACGTTTAGATGAAAGTCACTGCTCCACGGCGGAGTGTTGGAAACGTTCCAGATGCCCTGCAGATTGGACGGCAGCAAATCGTTTTCGCGCGAGGAGGCGATGGTCAGATAGCGGCCAAACTGATACAAAAGCGTTTCACAGCCGCGCTTGTCGCTTTCCGGCGTATCTGCACTTGAATAGGTGCGCACCAGCCGGTCTGTGGGCGGTAAATCTGCACTGCTTTCAAGGTCAAGGTCAACGCGGCTGTACAGATTGCGGTAATCTGCCAGATGGCGTGCATAAAGCCGCTCGATGCCAAGCTGCACAGCCCTGTCCACTTGATCTGTAACGCGCGCACGCAGATCTTGCAGACTCTCGCCGGTACGGTAAACCGGGTAGTTATCCGAATAATCCGTATCCATACCCAAATACAGCGTGCAATACGTTGCGCCGCTCACCGAAAAGTGCGCACCGGCCGCATGCGTTTTACCGTCTGTTTGCACGGCAAGATATGCACAGTACTTCAGGCCGTTATCCAAAAGCCGGCCGCAATGAAGCAGTCCTGACTTCGCTGCACGCACCCGACCAAGATGGCTTGGCTTTAAACGAATGGTGCAGCAAAGATCGCCCTCCTGCCGTTTGGTATGTAAAACAGCCACACCGTCGGCATGGGAAACAAAATACTGCCGCACATCATGGCACAAATTTTGATTTTTATCTTTTGCGGCATACGAAACGCGGCAGGTCGCCGTGTCCAGATCCAGCTCGCGCAGATATTGCCCCGGTGCGTTTTCCAGACCGGGGTATGCGATCTCCAGCTCGCCCCAGCACTGGTATGCGCCGTAGCCGGCCTTTTTGCCGACCAGCCTATTGCAAAGCTTTTCGGCTTTTTGCTCTTCGCCCTGCTGAAAAAGCGCCTGTACTTCTTTCAAATAATCACTGGGCATTTTACCGCTTATGTCGGGTTTTGTGATATTGCCGCCGCGATAATGCGGACGCAGCACAGACGGGCCGCCGGTCCACAAAGTTTTGTGGTTTAAAACGATTTTTTCACAGTCCGCTTCTCCGTATACGCTGAGCCCGATGCTGCCGTTGCCCAAAGGAAGCGCAGACTGTTCCCAGACGATATCCGGGCCTGTGTAGCCTGCCGTTTTGGACATTTTGATCTGACTGACGGGTTTGTCATAATAGAGTTTCATAAGCGCACCTCATGTGTCTGTACAGATTTTTATTAAAAATCCAGCGCATATTTCCCGGTAGACTTTTCTGTCCTGTTCTTATATTTACCGTTTGTAAAGTCGGGGATCTCCACCGGCATGTTCCCGCTTGCAATGGACTGTTCAGACAAAGCTGTGATGCACATCCACGAAGCGGCGTCATACACGTCGATCGCCGGGTAGCTTTCGCCCCTTGCCGCGCTGAGCATAGCGCGCAGCACCAAATAATCCATACCGCCGTGACCGCTTGCGATCATGCCGGCAGATTTATGCTTCCAAAGGTCGTTGTCATAGACCTTGGCATATTCGTCGGCATTTTTCCAGATTTTCTGCGGATCGGTATCGATTTCGGCAATATCGACTTTAAGGTCTTTTTCCAGAAATACATAGTCGCCGTCCTCCTGGTACATGCCCTTTGTGCCGTGCACCGTAAAATTACGGCTGTAAATACGCGGCAGCGTGGTGTCGAGCGTTAACGTGATCGTCTCGCCGTTTTCACAGGTGATCACAGTCGTCACAATATCGCCCTGACGAAACTCTGTGTTCAAAAGCTCGGCATCGTCCGGCTTGTGGTCGCGTATATACTGCGCCAGGCCGCGCGCCTTGCTTGCAACGCTTACCAGCCGCAGCATGCGGTTGCCGCGGTTGATGCCGAGGATCTTGGCGATCGGCCCCAGGTCGTGCGTGGGATAATTTTCGCAGTTATGGTGTATGTAATGCGGCAGACGGTAATGCCGGTTTTCTTTGCCGTAGGAGACTTCCTTGCGCAGATCGTGCTTATAAGCGCCGTCGCAGTGCACGAGCTCACCAAACGCACCGGCGCGTGCCATATTGAGACACATAAGTTCGCGGTGACCGTAGCAGCAGTTTTCCAAAAAGAAAAACGGTGTTTTCGTCTCTTCATACGCCTGTACCAGATCATAACATTCCTGCAGGTCATATGTGCCGCCGACCTCCATGGCTGCAAAAACGCCCTGTTTCATGGCTTCGATGGCGATCGCAATGTGATACTGCCAAGAAGTGGAGATCACCGCCACGTCCACGTCACCGTGCGAAAGCACTTCTTTATAGTCCTGTGACATAAACGGTGCGCTGCCGCATTCTTTTTTGACCGTCTCTGCGGCCGCTGCGGTGCGGTCTTCGTAAGCATCGCAGACTGCCACCACCTGTACATCCTTCATTTTCAGCAAGGGATCCATGAGCTGTTTGCCGCGTTCGCCCATGCCGATCATAGCTACACGAACTGTTTTATGCATGATTTTCATTCTCCTTTTCCGGCGCATGCAGAACGTACCACTTGTAGGACATGGCCGGAATGGTCAGCTGCATATGTACGTTTGCGTTAGAATCGATGGTATAAGTTGCAGGTTTTTGGTCGTTTTCCGAAATAACGACCGTCTTTTGCGTCGGCACGCCCTGCGCCAGCGGCGGGATCGGTTTGTCGCTCACTTTTTCGTCGGTGATATAGGTGCGTGCCGAACCGTCGCGCGCACGAATGACGAGCGGCGCGATCTCTTCGCCGTAGAGCGGATACTGCACATCGCTGTTTTTGGTGTTTTCAAACGGCGTCGGCGGCATATCCAAATCAGAAAGACCGGTGTAGTAGACCGGGAGCGTGACCTCTTGCGTAAGCGCGCGATCTGTCTGGTTGAAGAACATGACAAAGCCGCGTACATCGCCGTAAGGCAGCTGGTTCATGATGGCGTCCATACAAGTGGTTCTGGACGGATTTGAAGTGTCGATGCGCGGCGGCATAAAATGCACCGTGATGCCGTTGAGCACTTTTCGGTACTTTTTATAAAGCGACGTCCACTTGGCAAAAATCTGCTTGCCTTTTTCTGAATCATACGCTTTTTTGCCGCGGATCGTGGGCCAGACGCCGCTGGCAACGATCTGCGCCATAGCCCAGTCGAATTCAAACGCATTCTGCGCAGTCGGGAAAAACTGTGCGTCCTTGCCGCCGCCGTGGTAAACGTTGAGCGGCAAAAAGCCCCAGCCCTGGGACGGGTTTTTAGAGAATGTGCCTTTATAGTAGTAAATACGCGAAGTCACAAGCTGCTCACAGCGGTGCTCGGAAAAAGCGATCTCCTCATACCCTACACCGCTGCGGTTGGTGCCGTTTAAATAGTGCCAGTCCGGCGCATTAATGTACACCCCGCGCTTTTTGATTTCGCGGTACCAGTCCACGACCGACGCTTTCCACTGCTTATACTGTGAATCGGTAAAATCGTCGTGGTTATGCGTTTTGCCGCCGGAGCACATCAGCATGCCGTAAGGCCCGTCGATCTCCACCGCGTCCGCGCCGGTACGGTCAATAAAACGCAGCACATTTTTCATATACTGCTTTGACCAGTCTGTAGCCAGACAGCGGCAGATGTGGCTGCCGTCGTGGTTCAGCGCCTCATCGCCCCGAACCGGGCGGTAGTTCTTTACATAGGCCAGCGTATACGCGCCCATACGGATGCCCTTGCTGTGGCCGTAATCATACGCCTTTTTGATGCGCGCCAAATAACGTTCGTTGCCGCTTTCCATGTTTACGCCCGAGCCGAAAGACTGAATGATCATTTCAATACCGAGCTCGTGGCACTGGTCGACCACCTTGCGGATCGTGCGCGGCGAATTGGAAATGAGATGGAAGAACGATACGTTATCGGTGCACCACGGCGCAATGCGGCGGTACATTTCCTTGACCTCGATCAGGCGCTGCTCGTAATATTCCGCACCAAACAGAAGTTCAAAGGAGACGATCGAATCCAGCGTTTCTGCCGGCGCAAGCTTTACGTTCATACGCTGCAGGGGCGCGACTTCCAGCGTGTCATAGTGATAGCGCGCATAATGCTTGGCATATTTTTCCAGATCCAGTCCAAGAAAATCCGTTGTGGAGTCATAGTCGCTGTCCACAAACAGGGTGTCACGGTTATTGGTGATCTTCATAACATCCACAGCGATGTTATCGACCGTTATGGTTTCTTTGCCGCTGTTTTGCACAGTCAGGCATTTCATCATAACGGGCATGCCGTCATAAATCTCATAGCGTACAACGACCGCCGGCAAACCATCTGCCGCATAATGCAAAAGCAGGGCTTTGCCGGGCGGCGGGTAGACACCGTCTGCTGTCATCGTATCTGTTTTATGAAAGGCCACGCGCTCGGCACAGGGCGCTTCCTCGGCATGGACCAGTTTGTAAACACAGGCGCTGTGCTTTTTGCCGTTTACAGAGATCTCAAAATCGGCAAATGGCGTGTCGATCAGCTGCACACCATTTTGCAAGTTTTCAAAAGAAATGGTTTTGCTTGTTGTTTTTTCAATTTCACGGCGCACAAGGCCGTTGGAAAAGACAAAACTGTTTTGCGTTTCCTTGATCTCGGCCAGATACGCACTGCCGTCTAAGACCCAATACATCATCATTACCCCTTTAAATAATTTCTATATCAAAAGCATAAGTATAGCTTTCTTTGTAATGCAGTACTTTTTTATATTGCGACGCAGTATCCGGACCGCAGCTGGCACTGCCGATGCCGCGCATAAACCCGTTTATATGCAGGATCGCGGCATCCACACGGCGGACATCTTCCCGGTGCTTTGCCGTCTGAAGGTTTTTTTCTTCCACATCGACCGCTTTGAAATGCAGCGGCTGCCCGATGGCCGTAATACGGACACCGGCGCCCGTGTCATCCGTTACCTCTGCCCAGCGGACGCCGCATCGGTTGCCGGACTCCTGCGGTTTTATATATTCCACATACATATCTTCAGCACGGGTCGTGTAAACGCCCATGACGGACTGTTTGGAAAAATCCGAATAACATTCCGCATCCCCCATGCCGTAATACCGCACGTTTCTATAAGCGCCGGCCAACTGCAGTGTAAGTCCGATTTGCGGCAGATCTAAAGGCTTTTTATACAAACTGGTAAGCGTAAAAGTCACTCGCACCTTGTTTGCCATAACAGCTTTGGATTCAATAACTACAGAAAACCGCTTTTTCACCCCAGCAAACAGAGGAAATATTGTGGACACCGTATTCAAATAATCGTCATAACGACGTTTGCCAGATCCGGAGCGCAAATGGAAAACGCCGGCCTTTTTGAGCGGCCATTTCATGTAGGCTTGATTATCGATCAGCGCCTGGGCAAGCTGCACCACAAAGCCACGCGAACCGTTTTGCAGCATATCCCTGCCGTTGCGATCAGTAAGACAGCACAGGTTACCGTCTCTGTCCCACGCAATTTTCCGTTTGGCGTCTTCTAAACACAGGCATGACCCGATTTGTTTCCAGTTGACTGCCTGCCGCCGCACGGCAGCCTGCGGCAGCGCCTCTTGCAGCATGATCTGGTCAAGGCCGACGACATTGCCGGTCTTTTTCTGCGTATAAGTCAGGATCAAAAAGACATCGTCCGTATCGCCATACTGAAAGTCAGCCCGCAATTCGGCCGTCTGCTCCGGCTGCAGTACCGCATCATAATACGATATTTCCGACTTTTGCCCGTTTTTTAGCAGATAGTAAGCAATCTGTATACCCTCGCTCGAGGCAAAGCGGTTGGTATTGGTCACCAGCAGTTTACCGTTTTGATACGCAGCCTGCAGCGGACTGTACACATTTTTCATGCAAAAAGCGCTTGGAGACGGCGTGCGGTCAGGAAAAAATAGGCCGTCGCAGCAGAAATTGCCGTCATTTTTCCGGTCGCCGTTGTCACCACCGTATGTATATTTATATTTTGCTGCAGCGCTGTAATGGGCATGGTCTGCCCACTCCCAAATGCAGCCGCCCAAAAAGCGGTCATCGCTGTAAATAACGTTCCAGTATTCATCTAAACCGCCGGGGCCTACGCCCATACTGTGGGCGTATTCACAAAGGAAAAACGGCGCGTCATAATTCTTATTGCCTTTCCACTCGCCGCGTGCCAGCGCACGCATATCATCCGGCGATGTATAAAAGTGTGCTAAAATGTCATAGCGCACACGTTCTGTGCGGCAAGCCGGTTCATAGTGCACCGGAATGGTAGTTTTAGATTTCAGGTAAGCATAGCTAACGTCAAAATTGCGGATGCCGGTACATTCGTTACCCATAGACCACATGATAATGCAGGTGTGGTTTTTGTCGCGTTCATAAAGAGCTGACATACGGTCAAGAAAGCGCGGCTCCCACTTTGGGTTATCACCGATCCACTTTGGTTTGTAACAGCCGTGCGACTCCATATCCGCCTCATCCACCAGGTAAATGCCGTAAACGTCGCACATGGTGACAAAAAGCGGATCCGGCGGATAGTGAGAAGTGCGTACGCAGTTGACATTGTACGCTTTCATCAGTTCTACGTCTTTTTTTAGGTCGGCGGCCGTCATGGCATAGCCGCGAACCGGGTGCGTGTCGTGATGATTGACGCCTTTCAGCTTGATCAGCTTGTTGTTGAAGAAGAATCGGCAGCCGTCGATCTGAATAGTACGAAAACCGACTTTCTGCCGGGTGCATTCCAGCACATGCTCCCCAGAAAGCAGGGTGAGCACAAGGTCATAACAGGTGGGTATCTCGGCGTTCCATTCCACGACCTGCAGGTTTTCAAACCGAATATCTTTGCCCGCATCTGCAGTTTCAGACGCAATGCGCCCGTTTGATGAAAACAGTTCTGCTTTCCACCGCGCGCCTTTTGCGCCGCGGATGTCCGCCGTTACCCGTGCATTGTAACCGCGCCCGGCTTTTTCAGTTTGAAAAGAAAAATCGAAAAGATATGTTTTTTTCTGTGCCGTGATATAAACATCGCGGAAAATACCGTTTTCACGGAACATATCCTGACATTCCAGATAAGTACCGGTAGACCATTTATATACGACCGCCACGATTTCATTTTCACCGGATCGCAGAAATTTTGTAACATCAAATTCCGCACTGTTGTGGCTGCCCTCGCTGTAACCTATGTAAACGCCGTTCAAATATAAGTCAAGTGAAGCACATACCCCAAGAAATGTCAGAATGTAATGACCATCTTCACTTGGGCACAACGAAAACTGTTTGCGGTACACGCCGACCGGACAGTTTTTCGGCGTCTTCGGCGGCCGGCACGCAAAAGGATAACGGGAATTTAAATAATTAACGGTATCGTAACCCGTCTTCTGCCATGTAGAAGGAACGTGGATCCGTTGAAATTCAGCTTTGTCCGTATCAAAATTTTTGGGAAGCTGAGAAGCGTGCCGGTAATAAATAAAATCCCACTCTCCGCTGAGCATGGTAACTGCATCACTTTCAAACCGCTCTGAAAACCAATCGGTTTTTTGCATGGCCTGCTCGGCGTGAAACGAAATAAAATAACTGCGGTGTTCCAAACGATTTTCGGCAAATTTGCCGAAAGTGCGATAATTGCTCTTATTTATCGTATATTGCATGACAAACTACCTTTATTTCAAAACGCACCGTAAAAATCACGGCGTAAGTTTCAGCATTATAATTTCATTATCGTGCAGTTCTGTATCCACGCACTTTTTCACATTGATTTGCTGTGCATTTTGTATTTGCGTTTGCGGTTCAGACTTTGCACAGATTTCTGCAAGTTCTGCCCGGGAAAGCGCGGCGGGTTTTCCCATTTCTTCCCAGAGCGCTACGGGATTTCCGTTTTGCGCATCGATCCGCTTTACCGTCAGCGTGCGAAAAGGCGGTGCGTTTTTCAGATGAAACCGTACGGGATAAGTTTCCCCTTTCGGCTCAAAATTCTGCGCATAGACCAAAAGATACAGGCTGCCGTCCTCTGCGCGAAAGGCTGCATATTCGACATCCTCATCGGTAACAGGCAGTCGGTAGCGCACGTCTGGCAGTTCAGCCAGCATTTTAAACGCCCAGAACGCCGGTTTTTTTATGCCATCCACCGTTAAAAGGCCAAAGCCGCCGCAAAACGGATCTGTAAAGAAAAACAGTTCTTCAAAAATGTCGGAAAACGTCCAGTAACTGGAACCGTCTACGATTCCCTGGTTATCAAGCACTGTTTTTACAAAAAAGGCCGCGGCAGCCGTTGTGTCATGAATAGCAGCCGTGCAGTTGGAACTGATGCTCCATTCGGTATAAAACAAAGGCA
The DNA here is from genome assembly GCA_900546735.1 of uncultured Oscillospiraceae bacterium. Classification (GTDB taxonomy): domain Bacteria; phylum Bacillota; class Clostridia; order Oscillospirales; family Acutalibacteraceae; genus Scybalenecus; species Scybalenecus merdavium. Next base: position 4,436 of record URDW01000012.1, on the reverse strand, counting down.
GCTCGCCGGCTTCGCGGCGTGCACGCGCGGCTTCGCGTGTCATATAGCCTTTTAATGTATTGCTGAAATCGTTAACGTTATCAAAAACCGGCTGCAAAAGCGCGCGAAGCGAGGTTTTTTGCCCGGTAGCGTCCAGCTTTTTGATCTGGCGCAGGCGCGCACGGTTGATGGTGTGCCCCAGCGCGTCGGTCGGGTACTGGTGGGTGGAAACGAAATCGACCGGCACATTTTCCTTTCTGCAATATTCCAGAAATTCAGGGATATACCGGCTTTTGGTCGTTGCCGGACCGCCGACCAAAAGCTTTTTGTCTACACTTTTAAGCGCACGCACAGTTGCCGCATACAAACGGAAATAATCGTTCATATCGCCTTTGAAAAAGCAGGCAAGATCCGGTTCGTTCCAGACTTCAAAATACCAAGTGCGCACCTCTTCCAGGCCGTAGCGCTTAATCAGGAACCCGGCAAACGCACGGATAAAATCCTGCCACTGCTGCATTTTTTTCGGCATGGTGACATTGCCCTTATAATAAAACACGGTTTTCCGGCCGGAGGCGAGCGCCTTAGGCATAAACCCGATTTCCACAAACGGTTTCATACCGGCGGCCAAAAGGTTATCATACACGCGCGCGACCTGATAAAAGTCGTATATTTTGGTCTTGTTTCTGGAAATGATAGGCAAATGGTCGCTCAGGCGCACGCAGACATTCATGTCATCATTAAAAATACCGTGGAAACGAACGCGCTTGATGCCCAGCTCATCGTGGACCGTTTTGAGCTGCGCCAAGTAATCGGCGCGCTGCGCCAGCGCGGCGTGCCCGCTGCCCACACAAAACTGCCAGTGCTTTTGCACCTGAACAGTCTCGCCGCTGTAATCAAAATCGAATGAAAACGGTTTCATAAGCTGCCTGCTCCATAACGGTTTTTTTGTTTCTCAGTTCTCGCCGACATATTCGACGGGAACGGCCTGGTTGATGGAATTGACCTGGTTCGGCAGCCAGTCTGTGCCGAGCTTTAAATCTGCCTCGCTGTTTTTATGCACGATGACTTTCTGCACGGAGGAAGCGGTCGAGAAAAACGCATAATCACCGATCACTTCCACTGACGCGGGAATCTCGATGGTGGTCAGTTTGGCATTGTCCAGGTACGAAAAAGCATCCGTACCGATCTCCTTAAGCGTTGACGGAAGCGTCAGCGATTCCAAACCGGTACATTTTAAGAACGCTTTGTCGCCTACCTTTTCCAGGCCCTCGTTCAACGTGATCAAGCGCAGATTGCCGCAAAGGTAAAACGCGTTGGCGCGAATAGAAAGGACCGTGTCGGGCACGGTGAATTCACCGCCGGAAATTTCGCCGTTCTCCCCAGTGACGATGGGAGACTTTGCATTCGGGTAAACAAGCAGTTCCGTCATATCCTTATTGTAAAGAACGCCGTCTACCGACTTGAAATAAGGGTTTTCTTCACTTACATAAATGGCTTCCAGCTTCTGGCAGTTCGTCATGGCCCAGACGCCGATGGTTTTGACATTTTTACCTATATAGATCTCTTTCAGATACTCTGCATTTGAGAAAGAAAAATCCATAAGCTCCGTAACGTTCTTGCCCTCGTAGGTGTCCGGTACGGTAAAGGATTCTTCCGTAGACGTGCTGGTATAACGGTACAGCCCGTAGCCGTCTGCATTTGCCTTATACTCCGGCGCACTGTTCCCGGTTGCGGAACAGGAAGAGAAAACACCGGTCAAAAGCGCACATAAAAGGATGCCTGCCAATATGGATTGGATCTTTTTCTTCATTTTCCATGCCCCCTTAAACCGATTCCGTTATATTGTCTGCTGTCTCCGGCTGTGCATGCTCGTGATTTTTGACCTCAGCACGCGCGCGAAGCTCATCCATCATTTCCTCATGACGCTGCTCGGTCATATCGTAGAAGTGATACGGTATGGCGGAAAGCAGGCCGGTAACGGCTGTCAAAACAATGGTGACAATGAAAATGCGGTTGCGGATATCGCCGTCAAATAAAATGTTCCAGTCTGAGGTGAAGCCGAACATGCCGTAAATCGTCGGCACGACCATGGCGGCGACGGTGGTGACGGGAGACGCCAAGTAGCCGAAAATACCCATACAGCCGTCCAGACGTTCCCCGGAAATGTACTGCTGATAATCCCAGATGTCAGCGGTCATGGAGGGCGTAACGATCGACATGACCGAGGCCAGCATCGTTACCAGGTACTGCGAAATGACAATGATCACAAGGCTGTTCATATACACGCCTGCGACGGACAGTAAGGAACACGCAACCGTCATATACTTGCAAAACAGCATCAGGCGTTTTTTGCCGAATTTTTTGATGAGCCACGGCGACAAAAGCATGCCGGGCGTATAGGCTGTGCCGAGGATGGTGGACATAATGCCCATGAACCAGTCCTGGCGCATGGCATAGATGATCAGCATGTTGACAATATTGATAGCCCCGGTGGAAAACGTAGTGATCCAGCTAGAGACGTTGGTGATCCACAGGTATTTGTTGCGCAGCACTTCCTTGAAGCCCTTGCGCATATTGATCTCCGGTTTATGATCCTCTTCCTGGATCACACGGTCTTTGCAGCCGAATGCCAAAAACAAGGTAAACGGCACCATGGCAAACAGCATGATCGGCAGAACGATGCGGTATGTACGAATGCTGGTAAGGCCGCCGGCTGCAGCGGCCGCCACCGGCCAGATGATGTTATAAATGGACGGAAGAAGACTGCTGATAAACGAACCGATCGAAATGATACGCGTTCTTTCATTGGTGTTCGGGGTGATCACGTTTTGCACGTTTGCAGACTGCGCAAAGCAGGTGGCAAATGTGGTCCAGACAGCGAACATCAGATTCATGACCCAGAACTTGTCGTTATAGGACAGTTCATTATACGGGAACAGAACCAGCAGCATCAGCACCACCATGTACGGCAAAATACCGGCCACGACCCAGCAGCGGTATTTGCCGAACTTCGGCGAGAGTTTGCGGTAGACCAGAATATTATAATAAGTAGTCAGCACCTGCACCAAAAACTTGGTGCCGATCACCTGCGGCAGTGCCGGCATAAAGCCCTCAAACGGCGTTTGCGGCACAAAAAAGCACGCAATACCGACCAAAACAAAAGCCAGAGAGGCCCAGTTGATCAGCCGCATCGTCTTTTTGGGCGGACGGCCGAGGTTGTCGGTTATGATCATTGTAATGGGCTGAAACAGATAATTGAGCACCATATTCACAATGCCCAGCATGGCAAAATCCATCATCCTGAGGCCGTAGATCGCGCCGACAAACAGACAGCTTGCGGTAAAGGTAAGATTTGCGCCTGTATTCATGGCGTTGTTGGAACCGCCGGAGCCAAGAATAAAATATAAAAACTCTTTGTTAGAGACGTATTCACCCGGTCTCGGCTTATCCCAATACGTTTTCAGATCTGTGACAAAGGTCTTCACCGTGCCTACGATTTCCGCTTTTGATTTCATCTTTCCACCCTCCGAGAACGAACTATGTTTTATTTGAATAACGGCCGGTCTGTGATCTCGATCTTGGGCTTATTAAACCCTTCCTGCTCAAAGATGACGATCTCATTTTCTTCTTTCAGCCACACGCCGGGCAAATACAGCCTGCGCTGCGGGCCGACCTCCCAGTAGCGGCCCAGATTTTTACCGTTTACAAAAACATAGCCCTTTTTGAAATTGCGAATATCCACAAAGCAGTCTGCCCGGCTGTCGGCACGAAACGTTCCCCTTAAATACACCGGGCATTTTGCGTTCAAAGCTTTGGTAAACTGCAGATTTTTATATGTATCAAGCGGGATCGTGTAAATGTCAAAACCAAACGTGTACTGCTCGCCGATACGCACATGCGAAAGGCCTTTGCGGTCATGTATGCGCTTGGCAAAATTTATGCGCCCCATTGCTTCCACTAAAATGTCTACCGTGATCTTGCCTTTGAATGCCGGGATCGGGAAGGAAAAGCTTTCCGGTGCTTCCATGCCGGCTTTTGCCTGCTTTTTCGTAAGCGGCTGCGAGCGGTCGTAACGCCCGATCAGCTTTCCATTTACATAAACGTAGGCAATATCGTGCACACCGTCTGCAGCGATCTGTGTGTCCGGATAGTCGCCCTCAATTTCCGTGTGGTACAGGATCATGCCGTAATTCTGGCCGTAATACTCCATATAATGCGGAATATGGTCATGGTGCTTCTGCGCATTTTTCCGGATATTTTCAAGAAAGGACGCCGATTCCGTCAAGAAAACCTTGCCGATCTTCTGCGTCTGCGGACGCGGCGGAAGTTCAGGCGGCATAATGCCCCGACCCGCGCATATCGCGTCGCGAAGCACAAAATATTTTTGGGTGTAATCGCCGTATTCGTTCCTGTCTCTTATACACATCTCCGAGCCCACGAGACACTGAGCGATCTCG
>URDW01000011.1 GCA_900546735.1 uncultured Oscillospiraceae bacterium | reverse complement strand
TTGCTCGGGGGCAGTACCTTTGTACAGCACCCCTCGCAAAATACAAAATCCAGCTTGCCTTTTTGGCAGTCTATCAGCGTGTCAAGCTGTATAATTTGTTGCCGTTACACCTTTTTTGACACGCTGAAGACCCGATTCCCCGGGCCCGGACAGATGCGCCTATATTACGGCACAACGGCTACTTTCATGCAGCCGTCCTGCTTCTTCGCAAACATTTCGTAGCCCTGCGCAATGTCGGCAAGCTTTACGGTGTGCGTCAGCAAAAATGACACGTCGAGCCTGCCCTGCGCAAGCAGTTCCAGAATTTCGGGGCAGTGGCACGAATCCACGCCGCCGGTTTTGAAAATCAGGTTTTTGCCGTACATTTTCTCGAGCGGCAGGGTCTGTGCGTGCTCGTACATGGCGACGACCGCCACCACGCTGTTTGCCCGCGCAACGCGCCAGGCCAGTTCAAACGTTTCGTCCGTACCGGCCGCCTCGATCACGCCGTCGGCACCGCGGCCCTCGGTCGCCGTGCGCACAAACGCCTCCAGGTCGCCGGCATGCGGGTCGGCATACAGATCAGCCACCCCGTGCGCCCCGGCAAAGGCCAGACGCGCCGGGTCGATATCCGCCAAAATCACCCGGCCGGCGCCGAACAGACGCGCGCAAAGGCAGGCGCAGATACCGACCGGCCCGGCGCCGAGTACGACCGCCGTGTCGCCCGGCTGAAAGGCGCAAAGCTCTGCGCCGAAATAGCCGCTTGCCAGAATATCGCCGGTCAAAAGCGCCTGGCGGTCGCTTAGTCCAGACGGGATCTTATAAAGGCTGGAGCCGGCCAGCGGCACGCGCACATAGTCGGCCTGGCAGCCGTCCTGCGTACAGCCCAGCAGCCAGCCGCCCTTTTCGCAATTGTTGACGAACCCACGCCGGCAAAACCAGCAGTCGCCGCAGTAGCTGACGCAGTTGGCGGCCACACGGTCGCCGACACGCATCCCTTTCACCGCACTGCCAAGCTGTGTAACAACGCCTACAAATTCATGCCCGAGCACCGTGTCCGGCACGGCACGCGGCACCGCACCGTGCAGAATGTGCAGGTCGCTTGTGCAGATCGTGCTCATGGTCACGCGCACAACGGCGTCCGTCGGCAGCAAAACATGCGGCACTTCCTTTTCAAGCAGTTCTGTTTTTCCGCCCCTGTGCCAAACAAAAGCGCGCATTTTTTCACGCATAAAAAAACACCTCTTTTTCAGTTTACCACACAAAAGAGACCACGGCAAGCAAAAACAAAACGGACTGCAAAGACACGCAAAAAACGGACATGCTATAAAAAGGCATACATTTATGCTATACTGGTCATAGACTTTACACCGTAAAGGAGCGAGCACAATGTGCACCTGCATCACCTTTAAAAACAACGGCTTTTACTTTGGGCGCAATCTGGATCTGGAACGCTCGTTCGGCGAACAGGCGGTGATCATGCCGCGCGCCTTTCCCCTGCGGCTGCAAAACCAGACGCTGCGCGAACACCCGGCCGTGATCGGCACAGCGCATGTGGCCGACGGCACGCCGCTTTTTGCCGAGGCGATGAGCGAGCACGGCCTTTGCGCCGCCGGGCTCTACTTTCCGCAAAACGCCGTTTACCGCCCGCCGAAGCGCGGCAAAACGAACGTGGCGGCCTTTGAGCTGATCACCTGGGTGCTTTGCCGGTTTGAAACGGCGGCCGAGGCGCAGGCCGCGCTGCAGAACGTAAACATCACCGACCGGCCGTTTCGCCCCGATATGCCGGCAACGGCGCTGCACTGGATGATCGCCGACAGCGAACGCTGCCTGACGGTGGAACAGACCGAAGACGGGCTGCATGTGTACGAAAACAAATTCGGCGTGCTGACGAACAACCCGCCCTTTCCGTTTCAGTGCGAAAACATGCGCACCCACATGGCGCTGAGCCCCTACGCGCCCGAAAACCGTTTTGCCCCTTCGCTTGGCCTGACGCCGTACGGCCAGGGCATGGGCGCGGTCGGTCTGCCGGGCGACGCTTCGCCGCCCAGCCGCTTTGTGCGCGCAGCCTTTTTAAAGCACAACAGCGTCTGCGGCAAGGACGAAGCCGCCAACGTAACGCAGGTGTTCCACATTTTAGACAGTGTTTCGATGTGCAAGGGCAGCGTCATCACACCGCAGGGCGGCCTGGACCACACCGTGTACGCCAGCTGCATCAGCACAAGCACGAATACGTTTTACTACAAAACGTATGACAACAGCCAGATCACGGCCATCCGGCTAAAAGAGGCGGCCAAAAACGGCAAAACGCTTTTGACCTTTCCGTTTGAAACGAAGCAGCAGATCCGTTTTGAAAACTAAAAACCATAAACCATTTTTGTCCCACGCCGCAGGATATACTAAAGGTGCAGAAGATCTCTGCACCGCAGCTGCGGCCTGATTTCCTTTGGCCTGCTCTTTCCGTTTTGGCCGTACATGCGGCAAAGCCCCCTCACACGAGGGGGCTTTGGTTTTAAAAAGCGCTTTCTTACAGCTCTTTGCCTGCAAAAAGCTTCAGCGACAAACCGACGGCTGCGGCGTACAGCACGGCGGCTGCCGCAAGCAGCAGCACGCTCAAAACCGACAGGGACGGCAGGGCGGCGACCCACCCAGGCAGCTGCGCATCGGAGCTCGAAGCTCCGCTGCCGGCAATGGCAGAAAACACGCCGGTGCCCACAGCGATCACAACGACGACCGCGATGGAAATCAGCCGGCCGCGCGCTGAGCCGAATTTAAACGTGACCGGGAACTGAAACAGCATCATCACGGCATTCGCGGCCACCATCATGGCAAGCATAAAGAACACCGTCTCAAAATCGCTTTGCAGGGAAATGTGACTGGTAAGATCGCGCACCAGGCGCAGCACCAGAAACACGGCGGCTGCGCCGCCCTGCAAGATCCACGCACTGCAGAATTTACCAAGCACATACTGCCGCCGTGAGGCAAAACCGGCGACGGCATAGCGCGGCCAGCCGGCGCGCTCGTCCAGATCCATAACGCTCAGCATGACCGCTGAAGCAAAATAAGAGAAAAAAACGACAAAAAAGATGTTATTGACGCCGCCGAACGCTGCGATCCCGGCAAAGACAGCCGTTATCAGGATGTAGATGCCGGCCACACGGCGCATCAGCAAAAAATCAGAAACGATCAGGCCTTTCATTTTTCTGCCCCCTTTGCCATAAACAAAATGATATCCTCAAGCGTGGCAGGCTCTGCTGCAATGCCCGGGTTGACCTTGGCGCGCTCCACCAGCGCGTCGGTAAAATAGCGGTTCTCCTTTTTGCCGCAGACGGCGGCCGGGTCGATCGCCTCAAAATCGCCGGGCGTCAGGTGCACAACGGCGTATTTGTCTTTCAGCGCATCCTTTTCCGCACAGAAAAGCAGCTTTCCATGGTGCAGAAAAGCGATGTAGTCGCAGATTTTTTCCAGGTCGCTGACGATGTGGGACGAAATCAAGATGGAATTTTGCGCATTGCGCGTAAATTCGTTGAACACATCGAGTATCTCGTCGCGCACGATCGGGTCAAGGCCCGAAGTCGGTTCATCCAGCACCAGCAGCTGCGGATCGTGGCTGAGCGCGCAGGCGATCATCGTTTTCATTTTCATACCGCGGGAAAAATCGGTAAACTTTTTGTCGCGCGGCAGGCCAAAGCGGCGGATGTAATCGCCGAACACCTGACCGTTCCACGCCGGGTGGACAGCGCGCATCACTTTTTCTATATCGTCCACAGTCATATAGCCGCTGAAAGCCGGCTCGTCAAACACGATGCCGAGCTTGTCGCGCAGCTTGCCGACAGGCTGGCCGAGCACCGAGATTTTTCCGCCGTCTGCCTGCGCCAGACCCAAAAGCAGACGGATCAGCGTGCTTTTTCCGGCGCCGTTTTCACCGACCAGGCCAAGGATGCACCCTTTGGGCAGCGAAAGACTGACATCGGCCAGCGAAAAGCCGGCATAATTTTTCGTTACGTTTTGCAGTTCCAATGCGTTCACTGTATTTCCTCCTCCAGACGCAGCATTTCCGTCAGTTCCTCTGGCGTAAGACCGCACTGGCGCCCCAGCGCCGCGGCCTCAGCCAGCAGGTTCTCGATTTTCTTTAAGTTTTCCTCCTGGATCAGCTGTGTATTCTGCGGCGACACGAAAAAGCCCTTGGCTGGGATGGAGTAGATGAAGCCCTCTTTTTCCAGCTCGTCGTACGCGCGCTTGGTGGTGATGACGCTGATGCGCAGGTCCTTGGCCAGATTGCGGATAGACGGCAGGGCCTGGTCCGGCAAAAGCGTTCCCTGAATGATCTGCGCCTTGATCTGGCGCACGATCTGCTCATAGATCGGGCATTCGCCCGAATTGCGGATGATGATTTCGATCACGCTTCGCCTCCTTGTTTACTGTACATGTACAGTATATACAGTATGTGCAGTCTTGTCAAGTACTTTTTGGGAAAAATTTAAAACGCAAAAAAGAGCAGGCCGAAACCTGCTCTTTTCGCAAAAAATATTCTTTTACATTAATCTACGCGCACGATTTCTTTGCCAAACGGTGCAAAGCTGAGCGCGGCCAGCTTAAAGTACTGCTTGCCAAACGGAATGCCGATGATCGTGATGCAAAGCACCAGACCGACCAGCGCATTTGTAATGGCCATAGGCAGCCCGGTAAAAATGACCCAGAAGATATTGGCGACCAGGCTGATGGCTCCGCCGCCGTCCACCACATCTTTTTTAAACGGGAAAATGGTTAAAGAAGCCAGCTTGAAGCACTGCTTGCCGAGCGGAATGCCGACAATGGTGATGCACCAAAGCACCCCCAGAAAAAACCAGCAGACAGCCGTTTCAAAGCCACCGAAAATAAACCATAAAATATTGCCGAGTGTTTTCATAAAGCATTCTCCTCTATCATAGAAGCATAGAAGCCGGTTTATAACATCTTATGCAAGGACAGAAACATTGCCGCCGGAAACAGACAGCTGCGCCGTGACCGGCGCGCTTTCATGCCCCCAGGTGTCGGCCGCTGTGACCGAAAGCGTGTAGGTGCCGTCCGGCAGGCTGGCCGTATAGTCGCCGAAGCGCAGTGTGGTGCGCGGCTGCATGGCGTCCAGCCCCAGGTAAAAATCTGAAACATAGCTGAGCGCGTCCAGATAGACCGGGTTGCCGTCTGCATCCTCGCCGTTTTGAAAACGCACCGGCTGCCCCGAAGCATCGGTAGCCGTAAGCGTGTAGCTGTACACATAGTTGTCGTGCTGCGCGGAATCAAAGCTGACAGCCAGTTCCTGCCCGCCGTCGCCGTAGGGCAGAAATTCGGCCGAAAACTGTGCATCCTGCGCAAAGACCGGCGCGCCCCACCGGCTGGCACGGTCGGCTGCGTACAGGTTCAGGTTCTGCGCAATGGGCTGCGGGATGCGCCACGCCTCGCCCTGCTGCTCACCGGTAAGCACACTGTAACGCGTAAAGGTCAGCGCGTCGTCCGTGATCTCCAAAATCATGCACATGGGGTTTTGCTCGATCGAAGCATCGTCTGTGCCGGAGCAGAGCATGCCTTTTTCAAAACAGACATAAGAAACACACTGCGTGTTGACCGCCGTATATTCCCCCTGCCAGATGGAGCGGTCATCCATCAGCGGCGCATGGGTATGGCCCGAGATGGAAACGACCTGCGGATACTGCGCAAACAGTTCGTTGAGCGCGCTGTAATCCTCTTCATCGCTCATGTAGACCGTGTCGTTCGGCGGCGCGTGGGTAATGACAAATACCGGCTTGTCCGGGTCGTCCTGGATCGCAAGCTCGATCTGCTCGCGCGCCCAGTCGATCTTGTCGGTATAAGCCGAGGAATCCATGTTGCCGTTCGTTGGACTGAAGCCGATGAAATGGTAACCGTTAACGACCTTATGCGTCCACGGCGAGGTCTCGCCGGTCGCCTTCAAAAAGCGCCTTTGCATTTTGGACTTGAACGGGATCTCCCAGCAGTCTACAAAATACGGCAGCCAGTAATCGTGATTGCCTAGAATCGAAAGCGAAACGGGCCGCTGCTCTGCCGGGTACACCTCATTTAAAATCGCGGCGTAATTGTCCACTGCCTTTTGCGTAGCCGTGTCTGTATAGTCGCCGGCGTTGATCATCATATTGACATCCTGCGACTTGAAAAACTCCAGCGTTTTGCGGTAGGCGTTGTCATATATGTCTGACCCGCCCTTGGGCGCAAGCTGCATGTCGCTGACGATGCCGATTTTAAGCGTGCCTTCCACTGTATGCGTCTCTACCTCATCGGCCGGCTGCACCGAACAGCCGGTAAGCAGGGCCGGCACTGCCACGGCAAACGCCAGCAAGAGCGCCGACCCCCCCCTTTTTTATAATTTGTTTTAAATTCATTTTGCGTCCCCTCTCATTTTGCCGCAAAATGGTCACAGTTTGTTAAACAAGGAAATCAAACGTTGATCTCCACATCAATGCCCAAAAGGTCTTTGTTTTCGTCCAGAATGGGCTGCACCACGTCGTGCAGGAATTCCGCGACCTGCTCGGGCGCGCGGCCCACAAAGTTTTCAGGCTGCATGGAGGCCAGGATTTCCTCCTTCGTCATCTGAAACGCGGGGTCAGCCGCAATACGGTCCACCAGGTCGTTTTGGCCGCCCTCGGCCTTAACGACTTTGGCCGCCGCCATGGAATGCTGGCGGATGCGCTCGTGCAGCGCCTGGCGGTCGCCGCCTTTTTTGACCGCGTCCATCAGGATGTTTTCCGTGGCCATGAACGGCAGTTCGGAAAGCAGGCGCGAACGGATGACTTTGGGGTAAACGACCAGACCGCTCGACACGTTGATGAGCAGATCCAGAATGCCGTCGATGGCCAAAAATGCCTCGGCCACCGAAATGCGCTTGTTGGCGCTGTCGTCGAGCGTGCGTTCAAACCACTGGGCCGATGCCGTCCAGGCCGGGTTGAGCGCATCCACCATAACGTAGCGCGCAAGCGAGGCAATGCGTTCGCTGCGCATCGGGTTGCGCTTATAGGCCATGGCGGAGGAGCCGATCTGGTTCTTTTCAAACGGTTCCTCGACCTCTTTCAGGTTCTGCAGCAGGCGCAGGTCGTTCGAGAACTTGCAGGCGCTCTGCGCGATCAGGGCAAGCGTGTTCACGACGATGGTGTCCAGCTTGCGGGCGTACGTCTGGCCGCTGACCGGGAAGCACTTGGAAAAGCCCATCTTCTCGGCGATCTTTTTGTCGAGCGCACGGCACTTTTCGTGGTCGCCGTCAAACAGCTCCAAAAACGAGGCCTGCGTACCGGTGGTGCCCTTGGAGCCCAAAAGCATCAGGCTGTCGATCGTGTGGCAAAGTTCTTCATAGTCCATGGTCAGGTCCATCAGCCACAGCGAGGCGCGCTTGCCCACGGTGGTGGGCTGCGCCGGCTGAAAATGCGTAAAGCCAAGGCAGGGCATGTCCTTATAATCCCCGGCGAATTTCGCAATGGAGGCGATGGCGTTCACCAGCTTTTTCTTAACGATCTGCAGCCCCGCGCGCATCGTGATCACGTCGGTATTGTCGCCGACGTAGCAGGACGTGGCGCCCAGGTGGATGATGGGCTCTGCCTTGGGGCACTGCACGCCGAACGCGTACACATGGCTCATCACGTCGTGGCGCACCTCTTTTTCCCGGGCGCGGGCCACGTCGTAATTGATGTCGTCGGCGTGGGCCTTCATCTCGTCGATCTGTTCCTGCGTAATGTCGAGGCCAAGCTCCTTTTCCGCCTCGGCCAGGGCGATCCACAGCCGTCTCCACGTCTTAAACTTAAAGTCCGGTGAAAAAACATACTGCATCTCGGCGCTGGCGTAGCGTGCGGAAAAAGGCGAAGTATATGTATCGTTTGCCATTAGTTCAGTCCCACTCTCTTCATCATTTCGGCGTAGGCGTCTTCCACCTTGCCGAGGTCGCGGCGGAAACGGTCCTTGTCAAGCTTTTCATGTGTTTTGATGTCCCAGAAACGGCAGGTGTCGGGGCTGATCTCGTCAGCCAAAACGATCTGACCGTCGGCCGTTTTGCCGAATTCCAGCTTAAAGTCGATCAGTTCCACACCGATCGTCTTGAAGTATTCCACCAGCACATCGTTGACCTTGAAGGCCATTTCGGTGATGGTGTCGATGTCCTCTTTGGTGGCAAAGCCGCAGGAGATGGCGTGGTAGCTGTTGATCAGCGGATCGCCGAGATCGTCGTCTTTATAAGAGAATTCAAGCGACGGCTGGGTGAATTCCATGCCCTCTTCCAGGCCAAGGCGCTTGCAGATGGAACCGGCGGCCTTGTTGCGGATGATGACCTCCAGCGGCACGATGGTGACCTTTTTGACAAGCGTTTCCCGGTCGCTGAGCTCCTGCACAAAGTGCGTGGGCACGCCGTGCTTTTCGAGCAGCTGCATCAGGTAGTTGCTCATTTTGTTGTTGACAACGCCCTTGCCGGCGATGGTGCCCTTTTTCAGGCCGTTGAACGCCGTTGCATCGTCCTTGTAATCCACGATCACAAGGTTTTCGTCGTCGGTGGCAAACACCTTTTTGGCCTTGCCTTCATAAAGCTGTTCTTTCTTTTCCATAAAAAACTCCTCCTTACAGGATAATGACTTTATTTCTGCGCCTTCGGCGCCGGTTGACAAATAAAATTTAAAAATGAAACACTTTCTGAATACGTTCCACAGCCTCTTTTGTTTTTTCGGCGTTGCCGAACGCGGTCAGGCGGAAATAGCCCTCGCCGGACGGACCGAAGCCGGAGCCCGGCGTGCCGACGACCTGCGCCTTTTCCAGAAGCGCATCGAAGAAATCCCACGAAGTCATGCCGTCCGGCACTTTGAGCCAGACGTAGGGCGAGTTGACGCCGCCCCAGACCGAAAAGCCGGCCGCTTTCAAACCGTCGTAGATAACGCGGGCGTTTTTCTGGTAAAACGCGATCGTTTCGCGCACCTGCTTTTTGCCCGCCTCACTGTAAACCGCCTCGGCCGCACGCTGGGTGATGTAAGAGACGCCGTTGAACTTGGTAGCCTGGCGGCGCGCCCACAGCGGGTTCAGCGAAACGCCGCCGAACACACAGGCCTTGGGCACCACGGTGTAGCCGCAGCGCACGCCGGTGAAGCCGGCCGTTTTGGAGAACGAGCGGAACTCGACGGCGCACTTTTCGGCGCCCGGGATCTCATAGATCGTGTGGGGCATGTCCGCCTCGGTAATAAACGCCTCGTACGCCGAATCGTAAAGGATCAGCGCGTCGTGCTGCAGCGCATAGTCCACCCACTTTTGCAGCTGCGCCCTGGTCGCGCCCTCGCCGGTCGGGTTATTCGGGAAACACAGGTAGATCATGTCCGGCACTTCGGTGGGCAGGTCGGGCATAAAGCCGTTTTCCTGCGTGCAGGGCATGTAGATGAAATGGCTGAATCGGCCGTCCGGCATTTTGTCGCCGCTGCGGCCGGCCATAATATTTGTGTCCACATAAACGGGATAGATCGGGTCGCACACGGCCACGCGGTTGCCGGCGTCCAGAATATCGCCGATGTTGCCGCAGTCCGACTTGGCGCCGTCTGACACAAAGATCTCGTCCGTGCCGATCTGCACCCCGCGGGCGGCATAGTCGTTTTGCTGAATGGCCTTCAGCAGAAAATCGTAGCCATACTCCGGCGGGTAGCCGCGAAACGTCTTTTCATCGGCCATTTCATCGACCGCCTTGTGCATGGCTTCGATCACCGCCGGCGCGAGCGGGCGCGTAACGTCGCCGATGCCGAGCCGGATCACATCTGCCTCAGGGTGTGCCTGCTGGTAAGCCGCCACTTTTTTCGCGATCGAAGAAAACAGGTACGAGCTTTCCAGCTTCAGAAAGTTGTCATTGATCTTCAACTTCTTTACTCCTTTACTGCATGGATATTTTCCAGATCGATCTCGCCCGAAAACACCGTTTCGGCCGGGCCGGTCATATAGACGCTGTCATTTATGTCGCCGCTCCAGGCGATCTCAAGGTCGCCGCCGAGCAGGTGCACCGTGACCTCTTTGTCCGTTTGACGGTTCAGGATGGCCGCCACGGCCACCGCGCACGCGCCGGTGCCGCAGGCCAGCGTTTCGCCGGTGCCGCGCTCCCACACGCGCATTTCCACTTCATGCGGGCTGCGCACGCGCACAAACTCCGTATTCACGCGCTGCGGGAAACACTCGTGGCGCTCAAACGCCGGGCCGATCGTTTCCAGGTCAAACGACTTGACAGGCTGGTCGATAAAAACGACGCAGTGCGGGTTTCCCATGGAAACGCACGTTGCACGGTAACAGACGCCCAGCACAGAAATGGAGATGTTTACAGCCCGGTCACCGGCACACACCACCGGGATCTTTTCACTTTCCAGCACCGGGGCGCCCATGTCCACGCGCACGCGTGTGACCGCGCCGTTTTCCACAAAAAGAGAAAGGTGCTTGACCGCGCCCATGCTTTCCACGGTCAGTTCCGTCTTGTCCGTCAGGCCGTGGTCATACACATATTTGCCGACGCAGCGGATGCCGTTGCCGCACATTTCGGCACGGGTGCCGTCGGCGTTATACATACGCATTTCAAAGTCGGCCTTTTCAGACGGTGCGATCACGATCATGCCGTCGCCGCCCACGCCGAAGTGGCGGTCAGCCACGATACGCGCCGCCGCGCTCTCGTCCGGCAGCTTCTCTTTAAACGCATTTACATAGACGTAATCGTTGCCGCAGCCGTGCATTTTTGTAAATTTCATATAGATACCCCCGTGTCCCAGGCGGTATGCACCGCCTTAGAGCAGTTCGTCGATGATCTCGCGGGCAACCGCCTCCAGCTTTTTGCCGCTTTCCATGCTCATACGCTGCAGGTAGCGGTGCGCCTCGGGCTCGGTAAAGCCGCGCGTACAGGCCAGAATCTCTTTCGCTTTGTCAATGGCTTCCTGGCCGCCGTTGTCCCGCCGGGCCGTGCCCCCGCTGCCCATAGA
This sequence comes from uncultured Oscillospiraceae bacterium, assembly GCA_900546735.1. Lineage (GTDB taxonomy): Bacteria > Bacillota > Clostridia > Oscillospirales > Acutalibacteraceae > Scybalenecus > Scybalenecus merdavium. The sequence continues at coordinate 13,109 of URDW01000011.1, read as the reverse complement.
CAGAACGAGCGCCGTGTTGATAAAGTCCGCATAGTCAAGCGGCGGGTGCATAAAGACCAGGTTGCTCATGCCGTCTGTGCCCATGCCGATGGCCAGCACGTCGAACCCAAAAGGCAGGCGCTCGGCCAGCTCTTCGGCGCGCATGTCAGACAGTGACGCAGCGCACACCACAACACCGGCGTGCATCTGCAGCGCGATCTGCAGCACGGAGGCGCCGAGCGCACAGACGTGCGACACAGACACGCCGCCCTCCTCCAAAAGGCCTGCCAGGTGCAGCGCCGTTTTTTTAGAGGGGTACGCGACGATGATGTCTTTCATGAAACCGTTCCACCGCCTTCCGATACACTATATTATAACAAGAAATTATTACTGAATCAACTGAAAATACGCCTGAAGCCGGATTTTCGCGCCGCTGTGCGCCGCCTTGCGCCGCACCGGCCTTTTTTGCCGAAAAAAAGGCGCAAATTTTACAACAACTTGAACAGTTTTTGACAATTTTCGCAAAATTCTTGTAACAAAATAAACAAATCAGCCTTGAATTTTCCGAGTAGGGATGATACAATAAAATCAGAGTATTATTTATGCGGCAAATTTGCCGTGCAGAAGAAGAGCGAAGGAGAAAACCATGGCTTCAATCCCGAAAGAATACGAGCTGCCGGTCTACCTGTTCCACAGCGGCAAAAATGCGGAGGCATACCGTTTCCTTGGCGCGCATAAACTTAAAAACGGCCGCCACGTTTTTCGCGTGTGGGCGCCGCATGCCATTGCCGTTTCGGTGTGCGGCGACTTTAACAACTGGAACGAAAACGAAGCCCCGATGAAGCGCATCAACAAAGAGGGCCTGTGGGAGACGGAGATCGACGGCGTAAAACAGTACGACTGCTACAAGTACGCGATCACCACGCAAAACGGCCGCGTGCTGATGAAAGCCGACCCCTACGCGTTCCACAGCGAAACGCGCCCCGGCACGGCCAGCAAGGTCTACGCCCCGGGCGGTTTTGAATGGACCGACGGCGCCTGGATGAGCCGGCGCAAAACACAAGATATTTTAAAGCAGCCGGTCAACATTTACGAGATCCACTTCGGCTCATGGAAACTGCACGAGGACGGCAGCTTTTACTCCTACCGCGAGATGGCGGCCGCGCTTGTGCCCTATGTGCAGCAGATGGGCTACACCCACATTGAAATGATGCCGATCCTGGAACACCCGTTCGACGGTTCCTGGGGCTACCAGGTCACGGGCTATTTTGCCCCAACGTCGCGCTACGGCACGCCGGACGACCTGATGTACTTCATCAACGCCTGCCACAACGCCGGCATCGGCGTGATCCTGGACTGGGTGCCCGCGCACTTCCCGAAAGACGCGCACGGCCTTTACGAATTTGACGGCCAGTGCCTTTATGAGTACCAGGACCTGCGCAAGGGCGAGCACAAGGAGTGGGGCACGCGCGTGTTCGACTACGGCAAAGAAGAGGTACGTTCTTTCCTGATCTCCTCCGCCGTGTACTGGCTGCGCGAATTCCACTTTGACGGGCTGCGCGTAGATGCCGTGGCCAGCATGCTTTACCTGGACTACGGCCGGCAGGACGGCGACTGGGTGCGCAACAAGTACGGCGGCAACGAAAACCTGGAGGCCGTTGACTTCCTGCGCGAGCTGAACACCGCCGTGTTCCGCGAGGTCGACAACCCGATGATGATCGCCGAAGAGTCGACCGCCTGGCCGATGATCACCATGCCGCCCGACGTAGGCGGGCTCGGCTTCAACTTTAAGTGGAACATGGGCTGGATGAACGATATGCTGCGCTACACGGCGCTGGACCCGTTTTTCCGCAAGGACAACCACAGCTGCATCACCTTCAGCTTTTTCTACGCGTTTTCCGAAAACTTCATTTTGCCGATCAGCCACGACGAGGTCGTGCACGGCAAGCGCTCGCTCATTGACAAAATGCCCGGCGACTACGACATGAAGTTTGACGGCGTGCGCCTGTTTTTAGCTTACATGATGGCGCACCCGGGCAAAAAACTGCTGTTTATGGGCAGCGAATTCGGCCAGTTCAAGGAATGGGACTACGAAAGCGGCCTGGACTGGCTGCTGCTCGATTACGAAAAGCACAAAAGGCTGCAGGACTTTTCCAAAGCGCTCAACCGTTTTTACAAGGAAACGCCGGCCCTTTGGCAAAACGACTACAGCTGGGAGGGATTCCAGTGGATCTCGAGCGACGACAACGCCAATTCCGTGATCGCGTTTCGCCGCATTGCGAGCGACAAAAAAGAAATGATCGCCGTGTTCAACTTTACCCCTGTGGAGCACGCTGACTACAGGATCGGCGTGCCGGAAGCGGGCACCTACAAAGTGGTGTTTGACACGTCGCTCAAAAAATACGGCGGCAAAAAAGCGCGCCTTTCCGGCACCTACAAAAGCCGCAAAAAGCCGATGCACGGCTGCGACCAGAGCATTGCGCTGCATCTGGGCGGGCTGAGCGCCGTCTACCTGGAAAAAATAAAATAAAACGGAGGAAAGACCATGTCACAGAAAACAAGTGTTGTCGCCATGCTGCTTGCGGGCGGACAGGGCAGCCGCCTGGGCGTGCTGACCAAAAAGATCGCTAAGCCGGCCGTGCCCTACGGCGGGAAGTACAGGATCATCGACTTTCCGCTTTCCAACTGTGCGAACAGCGGCATTTATACCGTCGGCGTGCTGACCCAGTACCAGCCGCTGGAGCTGAACGACTACATCGGCAACGGTCAGCCGTGGGATCTGGACCGTATGAAAGGCGGCGTGCATGTGCTGCCCCCTTACGAAGCGATCGGCGGCGCCAGCTGGTACAAAGGCACCGCAAACGCCATTTACCAGAACATTGCCTTTATTGAAAAATATGACCCCGAGTACGTTGTGGTGCTCTCGGGCGACCATATTTACAAAATGAATTATGCCAAAATGATCGACTTCCACAAAAAGAACGACGCAGACTGCACGATCGCCGTGCTGGAGGTGCCGTGGGAAGAGGCGAGCCGCTTCGGCATTCTGGCCACAGACGAAAACGACCGCATTTACGAATTCGCCGAAAAGCCGGCCAAGCCGAAGAGCAACAAGGCCTCTATGGGCGTTTATGTGTTCACCTGGGATAAGCTCAGAAAATACCTGATCCAGGACGAGAACACCCCCGGCTCCAGCAACGACTTCGGCAAAAACATCATCCCCTCCATGCTTGCCGACGGGCAGCGGATGTTTGCCTTCCCGTTCAAAGGCTACTGGAAGGACGTGGGCACGCTCGATTCGCTGTGGGAAGCGAACCTGGACATCATCAACCCGAATGTAGACCTTGACCTTTCCGACAAAAGCTGGAAGATCTACAGCCGCACGGCCGAGGCGCCGCCCCACTATGTGGGCAAAACGGCTGTGGTCGAGAATTCCTCGGTCAGCGAAGGCTGCGAGATCGAGGGCAGCGTGGATTACAGCGTGCTTTCCACAAACGTCAGCGTAGAAGCCGGCGCCGACGTGAAATACTCCGTTGTGATGCCGGGCGCCACCATCAAAAAAGGTGCCAAAGTCTACTACGCCATTGTGGCGGAAAACGCCGTGATCGGCGAAAACGCCCAGATCGGCGAGATCCCTGAACATATGGAAAACCCGGAGGACTTCGGCATTGCCGTGGTCGGTCCGAGCGCAGAAGTGGCCGCCGGCGCATACGTTGCGCCGAAACAGACAGCGGCTGCCGGAGAGGAGGTTTAACATGAACGGAAAAAACGTACTCGGCATTATTTTTGCCAACATCCATGAACAGGCGCTCGGCAGCCTGACCGAGCGGCGCACGATGGGCAGCGTGCCGTTTCTGTCCAGATACCGCCTGATCGACTTCCCGCTGTCCAACATGGTCGACAGCGGCGTGACCAAGGTGGGCGTGATCACCAATTTGAACTTCCGTTCCCTGATGGACCATGTGGGCACCGGCAAGCCGTGGGATTTGAACCGCAAAACAGACGGCCTTTACATTTTGCCGCCGTTTTCCAGCAACAACGTGTCGATGTGGGGCAACCGGATCGACGCCATCTACGGCAATTTAAGCTTTTTCCACCACTCCACGCAGGACTATGTGCTTTTGACCGACTGCAACAATGTGACGAGCATTGACTGCCAGAAGCTGTTTGACGCACACGAGCGCACCGGCGCCGACATCACCATTGTCGGCATGCGCGGCAAGCGCCCGCAAAACATCCGCACCACGCTGACGTTTGACAAGATCGATGAAGACGGGCGCATCCGCGAAATGAGCATAGACCGCAGCACGGACGAAGAGGTCACCTACAGCACGAACATCATCCTGATGAAAAAGTACCTGCTGGAAAGCCTGATCATGAACGCACACGCCAGCAACAAAGTTTCGTTCCAGCGCAGCGTGCTGATGGCAAACCTGAACAGCCTGAAAATGTACACCTACCTGCCGGAGGACAGTTTTGCCGAAACGATCGACAGCGTCCAGAGCTACTACGACATCTCCATGCGCCTGCTGGAGCGCGAAAACCGCAAAAAGCTGTTTGCGCCGTCTCCGATCTACACCAAAGAACGCGACGACATGCCCACCATTTACGGCATTGAATCCAAGGTGACGAATTCCCTGGTGCCGAACGGCTGCAAGCTGTACGGCACGGTAGAAAACTGCATTCTGTTCAAAGGCGTTGTGATCGAGCCCGGCGCCGTGGTCAAAAACTCCATCATCATGCAGGACACGATCATCGGCAAAAACGCACGCCTGAACTGTGTGATCGCCGACAAGGACGTGCTGATCCGTGACGGTGTGGAGCTGAGCGGCGCGCCGTCGTTCCCGATCACCCTGAACAAGGGCACGAAGGTATAAGGAGGCAGACCATGAAAGTTCTTTATGTATCGAGCGAAGCCGCGCCGTTTATGGCGACCGGCGGCCTGGCCGACGTGGCCGGCAGTTTACCCGTTGCCCTGCGCACACGGCTGATCGGCTGCCGCGTGGTGATGCCGCTTTACGACTCCATCCGCCAGGAATACAAGGACAAGATGCGCTTCATCACATCCATTTCCGTGCCGGTGGCCTGGCGCCGCCAGTACTGCGGCATTTTTGAAGCAAAGCACAACGGCGTGATCTTTTACTTTATTGACAACCAGTACTACTTCAAGCGCGACGGCATTTACGGCCACTACGACGACGCAGAGCGCTTTGCGTTTTTTGCCCGCGCCGTGATCGAGATCATCCCGGCCATTGAGTGGAAGCCCGACATCATCCACTGCAACGACTGGCAGAGCGCCCTGACGCCGCTTTACTACAGCTGCTACTACGCCAACACGCCCGGGTTTGAAAACATCAAAACCGTGTTTACCATCCACAACATCCAGTACCAGGGCAAGTACGGCAACGAACTGATGGACAACGTGCTCGGCATTGACGAAAAGTACCGCAGCCTGATCGAATACGACGGGCTGGTCAACTTTATGAAAGCCGGCATTGAGTGCGCGAACCGTGTAACGACCGTTTCGCCCACTTACGCCAACGAGATCCTGGACCCGTGGTACTCGCACGGGCTTGACGCCATTCTGCGCCAGCGCCGCTGGAAGCTGTGCGGCATTTTAAACGGCATCGACACCGTCAGCTATGACCCGGCGACCGACAAATCGGTTTACACCAACTACAGCAGCGACGACTTTTCGGGCAAGGCCGAAAACAAGGCGGCCCTGCAAAAGCAGATGGGTCTGGCGGAGCGTGCCGACGTGCCGCTGGTGGGCATCGTAACGCGTCTGGTGGGCCACAAGGGCGTTGACCTGATGGAAGCCGTGCTTGAAAAATCGCTTTGGGAGCGCGACATTCAGTATGTTGTGCTGGGTTCGGGCGAATGGCAGTATGAAAACTATTTCCGCGAGCTGCACAACAAATACCCCGACAAGGTGGCCACGACCATTGGCTTTAACACCGATCTGTCGCGCAAGATCTATGCCGGCGCCGACCTGTTCTTAATGCCCAGCAAGAGCGAACCGTGCGGATTGTCGCAGATGATCGCGCTGCGCTACGGCACCCTGCCCATCGTGCGCGAGACCGGCGGGCTCAAAGACTCCATCACCGACTGCGGCGACGGCAAGGGCAACGGCTTTACATTCAAAACATACGACGCTTACGACATGCTTGGCGCCATTTACCGCGCGGTTGACGCTTACCATTCCGAGGGCTGGAACGTGCTCGTAAAACGCGCGCTGGACTGCGACATGAGCTGGGGCAAAAGCGCCAACGAATACATCCGCCTGTACAAAGACCTGCTGAAAAACGGCTGAGTCCGGCACACTAAAAGACCCCGTCCGGCTTTCGGACGGGGTCTTAACATAGAAAACGCTTTTTAAAACAACGTAAAAAAAGCCGGCGGTCAGCACCGCCGGTTCGGGAGGGAGCGCGCGTCCGGTGCGCACGATACCAGACGCCGACTGCTACAGCTTTTTTACCTCCACACCCTTTCACAATTTATAATTATTTTATAATTATTAAGATTTATTTGCAAGATTTTGGCGACAAACGGTAACTTTTTGGCCGCAAACGGCAGATTTTTTGTTACAAAAGACTTTTTTGCCTGCACAAAAGGCAGTTCAAGCTTTCCACAGAGCACAAAATCTGTTATACTAAAATAAATAGACAAAACAGAGCAACAGAGGGAAGAAAACACATATGAAAATCGCCATTACAGACGACATTCCTGCCGAACGCGACAATTTGCGCAAGCTTGCCGAATCGTGTTTTGAAGAGGCCGGCTACCCGGTTGCCGAAACGGTGCTGTTTGAAAACGGCGAAGCGCTGCTGGCGCACTTTGCGCCGGGGCAGTACGACGTGCTGTTTTTAGACATTTACATGCCCGGGCGCAATGGCATTGACACGGCGTTTCGCATTCGCCAGATGGACGAAAATGTAAAGATCATTTTCATCACGACCAGCAATGACTTTGCCGCCGAAAGCTACCGTGTGCGGGCAGATTACTACCTGCAAAAGCCATACAGCCGCAGCGAGCTGATGACCGCCATAAAACAGCTGGAGCTGGGCGACATACAGGCGCGCACGCTGCTGACACTGCCGGACGGGCAAAACGTGCTGCTGGGCGCGATCACCCACACGACTTTTTCCGGCCACTATGTGACCATTCACCGCCGCACCGGCACGCCGGTACAGGTGCGCTGCGCGCAGGGCAAGTTTGAAAAGCTGCTTTTGCCCTACCGCGGCTTTGCGCTTTGCACCAAGGGCGTGATCGTAAACTTTGCCGCCGTTGCCAGGCTGGAAAGCGACTGCTTTTATCTGTGGGACGGCACCGCCGTGCCGATCAGCCGCCGGCGAAGCGGCGAAGTGCGGCAGGCGTACAATGACTACCTGATCCAGACCATGCGGGGAGGCGGCAAAGCATGAGCGCATTACACATATTGGAAGTTACACTGTATTCCCTTTTGAACTTTCTGCCCTATTTGGCGCTGGCTTTTTTTCCGTTTGCCCAGAAATGCCGCTTCTCCAAACCGGTCACGACCGGCATTGTCCTGGCGGCCACTGCTTTGCAAAGCTTCTTCTTTGTATGGACAGATTATTACACGCAAAGCGCCGGCGCCGTACTTTCGCTGATCGTCTTTGCCGCTTTTCTGCTGCTTTACATATTTATTGTGAAAGAGGACATCCGAAAGCTGCTGTTTGTTTTGCTGATGGTCATCAATACAGCCTACCTGGTCATGGTCACCGCCAAATGTGTGGAAGGCTTTTTGTTTCCGGCGCTGGCAAGCCAGGACAAACGCTGGAGCTGCGTGCTGTGCACTGCGCTGTCGCAGGCCGCATTCCTGCCGTTTTACTTTGTCTTTTTAAAGAAGGTTTTTATACCGGCGGCAGCTGTACCGGCCAGCCGGTCCATGTGGAGCGCCATATGCCTGGTGCCCGCCGTGTTCTATTTGTTCTGGTACCACGACCTGTATTTCAGCAAAGGGCCTGAAATTCAAATGATGCTGCACCCGACCAATTCCCTGTTTATCATTCTGATCAACGCCGGCTCTATCCTGATCTATACGATCGTGATGCGTATCCTTGTGCAATCCGAACGCAACATGATGCTGCGTTCGCAAAACCACATGCTTGCCATGCAGAACCTGCAGTACGAAAGCCTGAAGGAGCGCATTGACGACGCGCGCCATGCGCGCCACGACCTGAAGCACCACATTCGGCTGATGTCCACCATGGCGGAGCAAGGCAAATTTGACGAGCTGACCGCCTACCTGAGAAACTACATTCGCACCCTGCCGGCAGATACGCCGCTGACCTACTGCAAAAACGCCGCGCTGAACGCCGTTGTGTCGTTTTACGCACAGGCTGCGCAGGAGCACGGCACCGATTTTAAAGCCGACATCCGACTGCCTGAGCATCTGCCGGTCAAAGACGCGGACCTGGCCGTGCTGTTCGGCAACCTGCTGGAAAACGCATGCGACGCCTGCCATGTCATGCCCCAGGGGCAGCCGCGCCACATCCGGCTGCGTATTTCCATGGCAAACGACAGCGCCATTGTTTTTACGGCCGACAACACGTTTGACGGCACACTGAAGCGCAGCAAAGAAAGCGGACGGCTGCTTTCCACCAAGCACAGCGGCGACGGTATCGGGCTGAGTTCTGTGGAGTCCATCGTCGCGCGTTACGGCGGCACCGTGGACATACAGACCGACAGCGGCCTGTTCCAGGTCTCCGGCGTGCTGAACACTTAAAACACCGCAAAAAAGACGCCCGCAGGGGCGTCTTTTGCTGTTTTATGCGAGGAACAACGATTATTTTTTCTGCACCTGTTCCGGTTCGGCCGGCACATCCGCCTGCTCTGCTTCGGCCTCGGCCGCTGCGGCAACCGGCTTTTTGCGCACGCCGGCCGCCAGCTTTTTGCCGAATTCGCGGATCTCCAGCACCATGTCGCCGTCATCCTGATAGTAACAGCCGCGCTTGGTCAGGAAGCGGTATTCCCCTTCCTTGAGCGCCATGATGACGAGGCCGCCCACGATGCCGCCGGCCAGAATGATGAGCGCCAGCGGGATACGGCAGGTCAGCCAGTCGCCGCTGCGCAGCGGCAGCGTAAAGCTCATATAGATCTCCTGGTTGACGAACAGATCCGCATAGGTGTAATCCACGCCGCCGTATGTATAGTTGCCGGTCGTGTATTTCGGCAGGCTGCCGTCCGTGTACGCCGTGTTGACGATGCCGAACGCCGCCGTCAATACGCCGGCCAGACCGGAGCCGGCCATCAGGCCCGGAATGACCGTAAGCGGGCTGCGGTAAGCGTAAGGCATGGAGAACGCCACAGTAAGCTTGATGTTTTCAAAGAATGCGTTGATCGGGCCGGCGGAAGTGATGTTGAAATCGTCCGTATTGACGTGGCCGCCCTTTTTAAAGAGCTTGCAGCACATAACGCCGAAGAACGCCGTCCAGCCCACAGTGATAAAGCAGGCGCTGTAAATGGTGATCAGCTGCGCGTTGCCGCTTTGCAGGTACGCCGCCGTGGCCACACCGTAGGCCGCCATAGACAGCGGGCCGATCAAATCAAAACCGACCATCAGCCCCATGACAAGCGCCATCAGCACCACGTTGCTGTTTGCCAGGCCGGTCAGCACGTCGGTCAGCTTATCGGCCAGGGCGGCAAACGGGATTTCAATGCCATACTTGATGAGGCAGTAGGTCGTGGCGCACGCCGCGACCGGCAGGATCAGGATCAGCACGATCAGGTCCACAGCTTCAATAATGGTAATGCCTTTCAAATCCGCCGGGATGGCCTTGATCTTTTTGCGCATGCCGGCAAGCATTTTGTCAAAGCCGCCTCCGATGTGCGGCTTCCAGTTTGTCCAGCCGATGTACAGATATTTGATCAGCAGCGACAGGATGACGGCCATGATCAGGTAACCCATGTAGCCGATGGAGGTCGCTTGCGAGTAATTGTTGGGCGTGGCAAAGAAGTAGCTGTACATGTCCTCCGCCCCGACCGACGCCGCACGGAAATGGCAGAAATAGATGGACAGCGCAAGCGACGGCGCAATGGCCGGTATGCCGGCGATCAGGTACGACAGCACCAGTGTCATGGCGACAAAGAAAAAGTCGGTGCCCCAAAACAGAATGAACCAAAGCGTGGGTTCATTGTCGGGCGACAGCGCGCCGAGCCAGTGGTAATTTTGCAAAATGTTTTGTGCAAAAAAGAAGAAACCGGCGCCGAGCGCACCAAACAGCTGCACAACAAACATGATCTGCGTGGAGCGGTAGATCTTCTTCTTTACATCGAGGTACAGGGCTTTCATAAAACCATCCTCCTGTATGAAATTATTTCAAACGCATGCGAAAGCCGCACGTCATTTTTTTACACGCATCAGCAAAAAATCGGGCTTATGGCGGTACTTGGCGTACTTCGGAAAGCGGCGAACCGTATCGGCATCCGGCATCGGTTCCGCCACCTTTTCCACCGAAAAGCCGGCCGACACCAGCGCATTGATTACCGCAGAAAACGGCCGGTGGTATTTCTCCACACCGTCTACGAACCAGCGGGTCTTGCGCATACCGGGCTCGGCATAATCCGAAAGCGCCCAGTGCCGGATGCGCCCGCGCCAGTCGCGCACCCAGCGCCCGCCGTCTTTCGGGGCGGTCGTGAGCGGGTGTTCCTGCGAAAAAACAAAAACGCCGCCCGGGTTCAAAAGGCCGTACACCTCGCGCGCAAAACGCGCAAAATCGGCCACATAGTGCACGGCAAGCGAGCTGACGACCAAATCAAACGTGTCGTGCAGGGACGAAAGGTCCGACATGCTCATTTGCACATACGACACATTCTGTGCCTGCGTCTGCCGCCTGGCGTCGGCCAGCATATTTTCTGACAGATCGAGCCCCACCACGCGCGCGGCGCCCATTTCGGCAAAGGCACGGCAGGTTTCGCCGCTGCCGCAGCCCAGATCGAGCACCGAAAGGCCCGCGGCCGGCGGGCAGAGCGAAAACATGGCCGGCTGTTCCACACAGGCGTTGGCCGAGCCTTCGTTTTCACGCAGCTTTTTATAATTTTCGAAAAACACCGGGTCGTCGTAAACGTTCTGGTCCGCCATAAAGCTCTCCTTTATAACCGTGGGAAAATTGTGTCAAATCCATTATGAAAATTAATAAACCAACAACAATTCGTAAACAAAAAATAAACGGCTTAGTTTATTATACCTTGATTTTTTTAGAATTGCAATATATAATTATAAACGTCAGTTCGCAATATCCTGACATCGGCCGTAAAACGGCCGTAAAAACAAAACTACGAAAGGAAGTTAATATGAAGCACAAAAAGACGCAGTTTCTTGTGTACGCCGCCGTACTGGCCGCGCTCTATGTGGTGCTGACCTACGCGCAGAACATTCTGCTGCCCGGCACCACGTCCATGGCCATTCAGTTCCGCGCCAGCGAGGCGCTTTGCGTGTTCGCCTTTTTCACGCCGGCCGCCATTCCGGGGCTGACGATCGGCTGCCTGCTGTTCAACATCTCGAACGCGGGCGCGCTGCCGGTGGACTGGCTGGTGGGCACGCTGGCCACGCTTTTGGCCACTTCGGTCATGTACGCCGTGCGCAGGGTACGCATCAAAAAGTGGCCGCTTTTGGGACTTTTGATGCCGGGGCTGTTCAACGCGCCGCTTGTGGGTGCGGAGCTGGCCGTTTACCTTGGGGAAAACGGGTTCACCTGGCCGGTGTTCGGGCTGAACGCCCTTTATGTGTTCATCGGCGAGGCCGGCGTGCTGCTGACTCTGGGCAGCGTGCTCTACTTTGCCCTGAACGCCAAAACGGTGCACCGCCGCCTTTTTGAAGGCGCATAAGCACATGCAGCTGCACAAAGAGAAAGCCGCGCGCTTTCTCTTTTCTTTTTCCGAAAAAATTTTGGAGCCCAAAACGCACCCATAAAGGACGGATAAGAATATGAACGATGTAAACGTACGTGCCTGGCGGCCGGAGGACGTGTCCGCCATGCGCGAAATTTGGAACGAGGTAGTACGCGCCGGCGCCGCCTTTCCGCAGGAAAACGAGCTGACCGAAAAAGACGCCGCCGACTTTTTTGCCGGGCAGAGCGCCTGCGGTGTGGCCGAGGGTGAAAACAAAGAGGTCGCCGGCCTTTACATTCTGCACCCCAACAACGTGGGCCGCTGCGGCCACATCTGCAACGCCAGCTACGCGGTCAGAAGCAGTCTGCGCGGGCAGAAAACCGGCGAAAGGCTGGTGCGCCACAGCATGGAAACGGCAAGGCGTCTTGGCTTTCGCATTTTGCAGTTCAACGCCGTGGTGGAGGAAAACACACCGGCCAGGCGGCTGTATGAAAAGATTGGTTTTGTGCAGCTTGGCACCATTCCCGGCGGCTTCCGCGCCGCGGACGGCAGCTACAAAAACATTTGCCCGTACTATATTGCGCTTTAAAAACGCAACAGCTATAATAAACCTGTAAAGCAATGAACAGGAGGGTGAGCCATGGTAGAAGTACATTTTCATGAAGTGCAGGAAGTGCCGGACGAAAGGCTGAAATTTGCCGTGATCCTGGCCAAAAAGGACGGCAAATGGATTTTTTGCAAGCACAAAGCGCGCACCACGCTGGAATGCCCCGGCGGCCACCGCGAAAGCGGCGAGACCGTTTTGGAAACGGCGCGGCGCGAGCTGTACGAAGAGACGGGCGCACTGGAATTTACCCTTGACCCGGTCTGCGTTTATTCCGTAAAGGGCAACACCAAAGTCAACGAAGAACTGGGGGAAGAGACGTTCGGCATGCTGTTTGCCGCCGATGTGACGAAGCTGGAGGAGCAGCTGCACAGCGAAATGGAAAAAATCGTTTTGCTGCCATCGCTGCCGGAAGCAAAACAGTGGACCTACCCCCTGATCCAGCCCCGGCTGATCGAAGAGGCGCAAAAAAGAGGCAAGCGGTAAAACCAAGCCGGCCGCACACGGTCTGCCCGGCTGCAAGTCTACATTACACAGCATAAACAAGCAGCAAAAAACGCATTTGCAAAAAGCAAATGCGTCAGCGTGTCAAAAAAGGTGTGTTTGCAACAAATTATACAGCCCGACACGCTGATAGACTGTCAAAAAGACGAGTTGGATTTTGTATTTTGCG